>JBBECS010000036.1:143710-217542 GCA_040881685.1 Acidimicrobiia bacterium
GGGAGCTTGTAGGCAGCCAGGCGGTCGCGTCCGAAGTCGCGCAATGCCTCGAGTGTGGGGAGCACGGTTGGGTCGCGCGGGACGACGAACACGACGCCGACCTCGCCCATGACACTGTCGGGTCGCGGGACGACCGCCGCCGCGGCGACTCCGGGGTGTGTCGAAAGCACGCCTTCCACCTCGACCGGGTACACGTTGTAACCACCGCGTACGTACATCTCCTTGCTCCGCCCGACGAGACGCAGACGCCCGCAATCATCCACCCAACCGAGATCGCCGGTGCGCACGTAGCCATCGGCAGTGAATGCGGCGCTCGTCGCCTCGGGGTCACCCCAGTACCCCGTCATCGTGGCCGCGGACCGCAAGCAGACCGCGCCCACCTCCCCCTCCGCGACGGGCCGGTCGTCTTCGTCGAAGACGCCGAGGTCAACCGCTGAGTGCGGTCGACCGACGCTGACGACCGCGTCCTCATCGGGGTCGTCAAACGCAGTGCCGAGTCCGATGCCGGCCTCGGTACACGAGTAGCGCGTTGCCAGCCGGGCACCGAACCTGGCGCGGGCTTCCTGCGCGAGCCCGGGGGTCAGCGGCCCGCCGCCGGTCGTGATCGTCGTCACGCTCTCGAGGTCGTAGTCGTCGAAGTCGGGTTGACGCAGCATGAGTGCGAGCTGCGTGGGCACACCGCCGACGCTGGTCATGTGCTCGCGCTCGACGAGCTCGAGGGCACCGCGCGCGCTCCAGCGAGTCATGAGGAAGGTGAGCCCGCCCCGCCGGAGGTTGCCGGGGAGCTTCGTCATGAAGCCCAGATGCGCGAACGACGTGCCGTTGAAGCTTCGTCCGCCACCTCCCCATGCTTCGCCGAGGTCGGTCTGCGTGATGAACGCCAGCTGACGGTTGCAATACAGCGCGCCCTTCGGCGTGCCGGTTGTGCCCGACGTGAAGATGATGGCGACGGGGCGATTCGGATCATCGGGCAACGACGGGGGACTGCCCTCGTGTCGGAGGGGCGCGAGGAGCGCGTCGAACGACGAGGCAGGCGGAACTTCGAGCGCGTCGTGGTCAGACGGGAGGAATCCGGGCGCGGCCAGGACCAGGCGGGGTCCGGCTCGCTCGAGCACGGCGTCGCGCTCGGCCGCGGTGAGGCGGTCGTTCACGCCGGCTGTAATCGCACCCACCTTGGCCGCCGCGAGATACGACACCAGGTACTCGGGGCCGGGCGGAAGGATCAGGCTGACGACATCGCCAGGCTCCAGTCCGCGGTGGGCGAACCCCGATGCGACTGCGTCGGACACCCGGTCGAGATCGACGTACGAGAGCTCCCAGCCATGGGCGGTGATGTACGCGGGCGAGTCGCCGAAGCGTCGGGCGGCCTCGCGTAGGGTGGCGGCGAGCATGTCGGGCCTCGGCTCGTTCCCATAGGGAGGATGCGGGGTGGCCGCATCGTACAAGTCGTCGGCCGACGAGCCGGGCGGAACAACCGGCACGCCGGCGCGTCAACGCGAGCTCCGCGCGCAGGGCCGGCAGACCATGAACCGGCTCCTCGACGCGGGGCTTCGTGTGTTCGCAGAGCGCGGCTACCACGCGAGCCGGGTCGACGATGTCGTACGCGCCGCGAAGGCGTCGCACGGCACCTTCTACCTGTACTTCACGAACAAGGAAGACCTCCTTCGTGCGTTGGCGGTGGACTGCGCGCAGGAGCTCACGAGGCTGGCCGAGACGATCGGGCCTGTGACGCCCGACGAAGCTGGTCGCGCCGAGCTGCGCGCGTTCCTCGGTCGCTTCCTCGACACGTATCGCCGGTACGGACCGGTCATCCGCGCGTGGATGGAGGACCAGGTTGGTGATCGCGAGGTCGACCGCCTCGGCGTGAAGGCGTTCACCGCGATCGGCGACAACCTCGGTCAGCGGATGCGCGAGGCCGGTGTGGATGGTGAGGTGTCGGACGAGGCGGCGGTGGGCGCGCTGATGGCGATGCTGGAGCGATTCAGCTACGCCCTCGCCTCGCGGCGCGTCGCCATGGAAGACGGCGTCGTGCTCGGAACGCTGAGCACCATCGTGCACCGCGGTTTCTTCAACGGCTAGGTGCGCGCTGGCGAGCGCGCCTAGGAAGGCGTCGCGTTCGCAACGGGAACTGCGAACGCTCGGCACCAGATGAGCACGGTCCATTCGCCGGACTCGAGATCGGTGCCGGGGGGGACTGAGTAGTACTGCGTGCCCTGGTTCCCGCGCAGGCCGTCGAGGAACACGCCCTCGTCACCTGGACTCTCACGCCCCGCGCCGGGCACCACGTACACGCGGTAGTCAGGTCCGGGCTCCACGTCGATCCCCTCGAGGCCGACGAGGTAGGAACCGTCGGGTTGGCGGTAGACGACCGCTGCCCCCGATGCGTCATGGTCGATACCGCTGAGCGTGCCGGCCTGGAGGCGGACGGGCGCGGCGACTGTTGTCGTTACCGGGTCTCGACCCGCGCCAGGGGCGGTATTCGGCTTCGCAATCGCCGCCGGGATCGCCTCGACCACCTTCTTGTCGACGATGCTGGGAAGGATCAGCGCGATGACGAGCGCGACCGCGAGCGCGCTGAGCGCCCCGACTCGAATCCAACCGTTCCTGATGACGCGGGGGAGGACCAGTCGAGAGAGGACGAGCCAACCCGCCACGATGCCCATGGTCACCGCGATCGCCTGTGTCCCCGAGAACAGGTCGCGCACGGCGTTCGGGCGGATCGCCGCCATCACCCCGAAGGACGCGAGCAGCGCGGCCGGTGGGATCAGCTCGATCCACCGAGGGGGTTCGCGAGAATCGGCTGGGAGAGACACCTGGGACTCCGGAGTGGGGGCCTGTGTTGGATGCCTACCCGGCGCCGAGGAGCACGGTGCTCGCAGACGAGAACCAGCCGCCGGTGCCGTTGACGCACGCAATCTCGGCGCCGTCCACCTGCCGGGCGCCGGCCTCACACCGGAGCTGCTTCACCGCTTCGACGAGCAGGAACATGCCGCGCATCCCGGGGTGACAGGCCGACAGCCCGCCGCCATCGGTGTTGGTCGGCATCGCGCTGCCGACGCGCATCGTGCCGCCCTCGAGGAAGGCGCCACCTTCTCCCTTGGCGCAGAAGTCGAGCGCCTCGAAGGTGAGCAGCACCATCGGGGTAAACGCGTCGTAGAACTGGCAGACGTCCACGTCGGCTGGCGTGAGGCCGGCGCGGTCGAACGCGAGGCGCCCGGATCGTGCCGCCGGGGACTCGGTGAAGTCGCGCCATTCGCTCATCGTGGTGTGTGAGACCGTCTCACCGGTTCCGAGCACCCGCACCGGTGCCCTCCTGAGGTCACGAGCACGATCCGCGGAGGTGAGCACGACCGCGCCCCCGCCGTCGCTCCGGATGCAGCAATGAAGCTTGGTGAGCGGATCCGCCATCATGCGCGACTTCTGCACGTCGTCGATCGTGATGGGCTCCCGGTAATACGCGTCAGGGTTGAGCGACGCGTTGTACCGGCTCGATACGGAGATCTCGGCGAGCTGCTCGATGGTGGTCCCGAACTCGTGCATGTGACGTCGCGCCGTCATCGCGTACTTCGAGATCAGCGTGTGTCCGTACGGGACCTCGAACTGGATCGGGCCGCGCACGCCGAACGACAGGTTGGCGGTTGCTCGCCGATGGGCCTTGAGGTCGGCGCGCGTGGTCGATCCGTACACGAGTACGACCACGTTGACATGCTCGGCCTGGATCGCCTCGCACGCGTGCTCGACCATGAACTCCCACGTACTGCCACCCACGCCGGTTCCGTCCACCCAGGTCGGCCGCAACCCGCAGTACTCCGCCACCTCGATGGGAGCGAGCAGTCCGGTGCCGCTCGAACCGAAGCCGTCGACATCGGCCTTGGTCAAGCCGGCATCAGCGAGCGCCCGACTCGCCGCTTGGTAGTGGAGCTCGAACGGGGTCTTGACGTCGACGCGCCCGCAGTCCGAGAGCGCTGCGCCGACGATGGCGACGCCTGTGCCGCTCAGCGCAGCTTCCAGTCGATCCTCTTGCCGCTCGTGAACATCTCCTGGCCGGCGGCGATCGACTCCCAGTCAGTGCCGAGCGCCACGTAGGCGTAGGCCAACGCCACCGCCTGTCGGTTCGAGAACTCGCGGGCGGCCCAGATGGCGCGCACCGTGCCCTGGATCGCGAGCTGAGGTTGGGCGGCGATCGCATCGGCGGCCCACGCGGTGGCGTCGTGCAGCTCCTCCTTGGGCACGACCTCGGAGACGAGGCCGGTCTCGAAGGCGCGCTGCGCGGAGAGGCGCTCGTAGTTGCCGAGCAGCGACAAGCGCATGATCTCGCCGAAGGGCATGCGATCGTGCATGTGGATCGGCTCGAATGCGGCGGTCATGCCGTAGGTGACGTGCGGGTCAAAGAACGTGGCGTGCTCGGCGGCGATGATGAACTCCACCTCACCGAGCATGTAGAACGCGCCACCGCAAGCCATGCCGTTCACCGCGGCGATGACCGGCTTCCACATGTCGCTGCTCTTGGGCCCGATGTTGTCGCCGGGGTCGTTGAACATGAACGGCGTCGAACCCGAACCCACGACGTTGGGATCGGTCGACTCGTCGTGTTCGCCGCCCATCTGCTCCATGCGGTCGATGCCGGTGCAGAAGGCCTTCTCGCCGGCGCCCGTGAGCACGACGCATCGCACGTCGTCGTGACGCCGGAGCTTGCGCCAACAATCGTGCAGCTCGCGCTGCATGAGCGAGTTGAACGCGTTCAGCCGCTCGGGCCGGTTCATCGTGACCCACGCGACGCCGTCCTTCTCCTCGTACAGCAGCGTCTCGTAGTCGGGAAACATGGCCTACCGCTGAATTCGCGCGATGCCGGGATTGACGGTGTTGAACACGTACTTGTTGAGCGTCGGCCCGATCTCGGTGGGGTCCCACTGCGTGGGGTTCCCTTCCTTGTCGGTGCTGAAGAACTGCTCACCGAGCTCCCATGGCTTGTACAGCGCGAGGTTGTTGCCGACAACGCGCAGTACCTGGCCCGTGATCGGGATCGAATCGTCCGAGGCCAGGAACACGACGCCGGGCGCCGAGTTACCGGGGTTCATGCCGTCGAACTCGGTGTACTCCTCCGGGTTCTTGACCTCGATCCCCTCCATCGCCTGGCCGACCATGCGGGTGAACCCGCCCGGGCCGATGCAGTTGGCGCGCACGCCGTAGCGCGACAGCTCGAGGCTGGCGATGATCGTCATCGCCGCAATGCCGGCCTTGGCCGCGCCGTAGTTCGACTGGCTTGCCTGGCCCTGGAGGCCGGCACTCGAAACGGTGTTCACGATCGACGCGCGAGGCTGGTTCCCGGCCTTGGACTGCTCACGCCAGTACTTCGACGCGTGGCTCATCGTGTTCCACGTGCCCTTCATGTGCACGCGCACGACGGAGTCGAAGTCTTCCTCCGGCATCGTGAAGATCATCTTGTCGCGCAGGATGCCTGCGTTGTTCACGAGCACGTCCAGCCGACCGAACGCGTCGACGGCCGACTTTACGAGGTTCGCGGCGCCCTGGTAATCCGAGATGTCGTCGTAGTTCGACGCAGCCTCGCCGCCCCGTGCCTTGATGACGTCGACGACCTCGTCGGCGGCACGCTGGTCGGCGCCTTCGCCGGTGACGGAGCCGCCGAGATCGTTCACGATGACCTTGGCGCCGTGGTCGGCGAGCATGACCGCTTCGCCGCGCCCGACGCCGCGTCCGGCTCCCGTGACGATCGCCACCTTGCGGTCCAACATCCCTGACATTTGCGTGTTCCTCCGACTCCGTTGAAAACTGACGCCGGCGTCACGGTACCGCGGCGCCCGCAGCGGTCGTCAAACGCCGCGCCCTGGCGCGTCGGAAGGGAGAACTTTCGATGGCGGTTGACAAGAGCTTGATCGGACGGCCCACCAGTGCGAGCCGCGTGCGCATCGAGCGCGGACCCGTGTCGTTCTTCGCGAGCGCCCTCAAGGACCCCAACACGGTTTATTCCGACCCTGCCGCGGCGAAGGCGGCCGGCTTCGCCGATCTTCCCGCACCTCCGACCTTCAGCTTCGCGATGCAGCACATGGGCAAGGCGGGCGAAACCCAGCCGCCGGACCCGACGAAGGGGAGCCATCCCATGAACGAGTTCATGGGCAAGCTCATGGCCGGCGGCGGGATCGTGCTGCACGGTGAGCAGGACTTCGTGTTCCACCGGCCGATCGTGGTGGGCGACGTGCTCGTGAGCGAAGGCAAGATCGCCGACGTCTACGAGAAGGAGGCGAAGGGCAAGACGATGACCTTCATCGTCATGGAGACGACGTGGCGCGACGAGACGTCGGGCGATCGGGTCGTCACCGAGACCTTCAATCTGATCCACCGAGCCTGATGGCGCGCGGGGGAGGCCGACTCGAAGGCAAGGTCGCGATCATCACGGGCGCGGGCCAGGGCATCGGTCTCGGCTACGCCCAGCGGTTCCTCGACGAGGACGCCAAGGTGGTCGTCGCCGAGCTCGACGAGGAGCGCGGCAAGGCGGGCATGGACGCGATCAAGGGCAAGGGCGAGGCCATCTACGTGCGCACCGACATCGCCGACCCCGAGTCGGGGGAGGCCTGCGCCAGGGCGGCCGCCGACGCGTTCGGCACCGTCGACATCCTGATCAACAACGCCGCGCTCTACCACGACATCGACAACACCGACGTGAGCTATGAGTACCTGCAGAAGGTCACGAGCGTGAACCAGCACGGCGCGTGGCTCATGAGTCGCGCGGTCGCTCCGTACATGGTCAAGCAGAAGTGGGGCCGGATCGTCAACCAGTCTTCAGGTGCGGCCTACTCGTACATGTTCCCGCCGATGGACGAGTTCAGTGGGCTCGGCAACTTCAGTTACAGCATCACGAAGTGGGGCGTCATCGGGCTGACGAAGTTCATGGCGGCGCAGCTCGGTCAGTACGGGATCACCGTCAACTGCATCGCTCCCGGCATCACGATGACCGAGGCCACCAAGAAGGTGGTGCCCGAGATGTTCCTCGAGGGGATGACCGGCATGACTGCGATGAAGCAGCGGCTCGAGCCCGAGGATCTCGCCGGTGCCGCGGTGTTCTTCGCCAGCGACGACGCCAAGTTCTGCACCGGCCAAACCCTCGTTGTCGACGGCGGCCTCGCCATGCCCGCCTAAAGCGAGCACTCTTGCGTCGCTGCACCGGGATAGTTCCGGAGCAGCGACGCAAATGCGCGCTACTCGACGGCGCCCTCGGACAGGAGCCGCTCTTGCTCCTCGCGGGAGAGGCCGAGGAGCTCGCCGAGCACCCAGTCGTTGTCCTGGCCCATGGTCGGGCCGGCGCGGTCGTAGCCGCTCGGCGCGTCGGCGATGCGGAAGCCGTTGCGCTCGTAGAGACCGGGACCCATGAACGGGTGCTCAAGCGCGACGAAATGGTTGCGCGATGCGAGCTGCGGGTCGTCGTGCACGTCACCGAAGTCCTGGACCGGCACGGCCTCGATGCCGCGCGCCTGGAGCTCGTTCGCTATCGTCTCGCGGCTGCGTGAGCTCGTCCACGCGCTCACGGCCGCCTCGACCTCGTCGATCCGCTCTTGGCGGGCCTCGAGCGTCGAGAGCGACGCATCGTCCACGCCGATGATCTTCGCCAGCGCGGCCCACTCCTCGTCGGACCAGCAGGCGATCGCGACCCACCGATCGGACACGTCGCCCTCGTCGACACACGGAAACGCGGCATGGGGCACGGCTCGGCGCGAGCGATTGCCGTCGCGTGCGCCGACCACGCCGTCGAGCTGGTACTCGAGCAACCAGGGTGTGAGGGTCCAGATCCCGCTCTCCACCTGGGCGAGGTCGAGGTAGCAGCCCTTCCCGGTGCGGCGCCGATAGTGCAAACCCGCAGCGAGCGCGGTGGACACGTACCGCGGCGCGAGGGAGTCGGTGATCGTGCCCATCGGGCCGACCGGCTCACGGTCTGGCCAGCCCGTGAGCCAGTTGTACCCCGAGAGCGCGGAACCCTGACCGCCGAACCCGGGGTAGTCCTTGTGCGGGCCGGTCTGGCCGTTGAGGCACGCGCTGATCATCACGAGGTCGGGCTTGATCGCCGACAACGTGTCGTAGTCGAGACCGAAGTTCCGCATCGCGCGCGGCGCGTAGTTCTCCGCGATCGCGTCGGCCCACTCCACGACGAGTCGTTTCACGAGCGCGACCGATTCGGGGTGCTTGAGGTTGAGTGTCACGTTCTTCTTGCCCACGTTCAGGCCGTCGTACATCTCGGATCCCTCGACCCCGTGGGGATTCCGTGGGCCGATGGCCATCATCCGCAGGAAGTCGGGGCGTGCACGCGACTCCACCCGGATCACGGTCGCGCCGTGCTCGACGAAGTAGCGGGTCGCGATCGGACCCGCCGCGCCCGACCCGAACTCGAGGATCTTCACGCCGTGCCACGCGGACGTACCAGGCTTCCATGCAGCGTTTGCGGGCAACGCGTGTGCCGGGCCCCACGAGACCTGGGGGCCGCCGCCGAGCTCGGGGGCGGGGGAGCGCGGCGTGACCCGGTCAACCTCGCCGTCGGCCGCGCGCACCTGCACGAACGAGACCGGGAACTGCTTGGCGTCACCGAGCGGTGCGAAGAACCCGCGCGCGTCGAGCTGCTTGCTCGCGAGGATCTGCTTCGGTGAGTTCGCCGGCGCCAGCATGAGGTTGGTCTCGCACGCGAGTTCGTACAGCTCCTGCATTGTGTGGCGCGAGAAGTACTCGCCGACCGCCCGCTCGACCGCGCGCAACGTCTCCTCGGGCACCTCCTCGATGGCCCAGGTCGACCAGTCCTGCGCGAGCAGCACCGACGCGTCGACGCCGTCCTCCTCGCTCACGACCTTGGTGATGATCTGGAGACTCGGGATGCGCGCCTTCCCCCCGCGGAGGCCGAACGACACCCAGCCATCCTTCACGGGCCAGATCTCACGGGAGCGACCGATGTTCGCTCCGAGTCGAGTGCCCCGGTAGCCCGACCGTGCGTAGCGCGCCGGCTGCGCCATGTTGGCGATGTCGGTGCACTCGACCATCGAGAGGTCGACGCGCTGCGGTGCACCGGTCCAGAGCGCGGTGAGCACGGCGAACGCCGCCTCGCCGCCGCTGTGGTTGTAGCCGGAAGGCTCGGTGCAGCGGACCGGCGGTCGGTCGGGGTTCCCCGTCGCGTACATGTTCCCGCTCGCGGCGAGCACGCCGAGGTCGGACGCGCGCCAGCCTTCTCGGGGGCCGGTCGTGCCGAAGGGCGTGACGCTCACCCACACGGCGTGTGGGGCGCGGCCGGGATCGATCGTCAGCGCGTCGGGCGCGCCGGGAGTGTCGATGACCACTTCGGCGGTGGCGAGCAGCTCGTCGAGGGCGGGGTCGTCGGGACCCGTGACCTCCACGCTCCCCTTGCCCGCAGCCCAGGCCCGGAACCGGTTCGGTTGGCCCCGCAGCGGGGCGCCGCCCGGGGGCTCGACCACCACCACGTCGGCGCCGAGGTCACCGAGGACCCGCCCCGCGATCGCGGCCGCCTCGCCGGCCAGGTCCAGGACGCGGAGGCCCTCCAGCAGTGTTGCCATGGACTCTCCTGCTCGTGCGCTCGCGGGGCGCTCCCGAAGTTGTTGCCTGACGCTCGTGTCAGCGTACTCTTGAGCCGCGCGGCCACCCTGGGGCCGCCGCAGCCGACCAAGGGGAGAATATGCGCGACCTTCGCGTCGTCGACGCCGATTGCCACATCCTCGAGCCACCCGACATCTGGAAGAACTGGCTGCCGGAGAAGTACCAGGAGAAGGCGCCCAAGCTCGTGAAGGACCACGAGGGTGGCGACGCGTGGCTGCACGCCGGCGGCACCCCCGACCCGATCGGTCTCGTGTCGACGCCGGGCAAGCCGTTCGACGACTTCAAGTGGTACGGCGTCACCTACGACGAGGCGCGTGCCGGTTGCTACAACGGTGCCGAGCGTCTCAAGGACATGGACATCGACGGTGTGTGGGCCGAGCTGCTCTTCCCTCCGCAGCGAACAGTCGGCCACTTCCTCGGTGACGACGACGACGACTTCGTCCTCGCTGGCATCGAGGCCTACAACAACTTCGTGTTCGAAGAGTTCTGCGCCCCCGACCCCTCGCGCCTCATCGGCCTCGCGCAAATGCCGTCCATCGGCATCGACACCGCCGTCGACGCGCTCCGCAAGGCCAAGGCCCGCGGCGCGAAGGGTGTGATCATCTCGTGCTGGCCGTCGGGCGATGAGAGCGTGTCACGCGACGATGACCCGTTCTGGGCGGCGGCGTGCGACGAGGGCATGCCGGTGTCGATCCACATCAACATCATCAGCCGGAAGCAGCGCGCCGCGCAGCGCAAGGCGGCGGCGAAGGCGGGATCCGGGGCCGGGCTCTACGACATGTCGAGCGAGGCCACGCGGGCCAAGGCGATCGGCGGGATGAGCAACGTGTTCTCGGCGACTGCAGGCGCGATCACCCAGATGATCTTCACCGGCGTGTTCGAGCGGTACCCCGAGCTTCAGGTCTGCTGGATCGAGAGCGGTGTGGGCTGGATCCCGCATTTCATCGAGGCAGTGGACGACCGGTACTGGCGCAACCGCGTGTGGGGCGATCTCCCGATCAAGCACCCGCCGTCGTTCTACTGGTACCGCAACAACGCGGCGACGTTCATCACCGACCGGTCTGGCATCGCGCTCCGGCACGCTGCGGGTCTCGACAACATCATGTGGTCGAGCGATTACCCGCACCACGGCAACGACTGGCCGTACTCGCGCAAGGTGATCGAAGACACGATGGGGCACATCCCGAACGAGGAGAAGGCGCAGATCACGGGCGGCAATGCCGCGCGCATCTGGCACCTCGACGACTGACGCACCCGGAGCGGACAGGCGGGGCACCGGACCTCGTCGAGCCCTTGGGGCCAGCTCACGGCGTGCACCCATGCCCCCACTCCTCGTGACGGCACTCTTCGCCGAGTGGCTTGACAGCCCTGGTCCGACCACTTAAAGTGATGTTCCCACCACCTGTAGTGGTAGTGGGAGTCAAGTTCGGCAGGAAGAAATGGGAGCGTTGAGGCCCGACCCGTAAGCGGTCACCTTGGGTTGGGTGGAGCAGCGGTGAGACCGGCCCATTTCCTTATGACCGGGCGCGCGAGTGCGTGCTCGGAACAAGGAAAAGGGGACCGGAGTGCTGGGCTCATTGTCGTCGTTCCGTGCACGCTGTGCTGCATCCGAGGGGCGCGTCCGCCTGACGGCCGTCTTGACCGTCGTCGCCGTCATTGGCGCGTACCTCGCGCTCAACATCGGCATCGCGTTCGCGCACCATCCCGTGCTCAGCGGCACGACCACGTGCAACACGGATGGCTCGTGGAACGTGAGCTGGATCGTCTCGAACTCCGAGAGCGCGAGCTACAAGTGGATGCGGCTCACTGCCGCGTCGGTGAACAACGGCCAGACCGTCACCGGGCTCACGATCAACAACGACACGAGCACAAACGTGCCCGAGTCGTCGCCGAACGTCCCGCCCGCGGGTCAGGGCTCGGTCCCGGCACAGACCGCGAACATCCCGAACAGCCTCTCGTCGGTGCAGCTCACGGTGAGCGGCTTCTGGAAGTGGCCCGCAGGTCAGGGTCACAGCGCCGGACAGTCCGGTCCGTCGTCGACCAGCTTCACCGTCCAGCGTCCGAGCAATTGCAACGCGCCGCCCGGCAGTCTCCAGGTCACGAAGGTCCAGGTCGGTGACCCGGGCCCGGGCCAGGGCTACCCGTTCACGGTGTCGGTCAACTGCGTGAAGAGCGGCTCGAACGTGGCCGGTTTCCCGCAGTCGCACCAGTTCCTCGCGGCGGCAAACAGCGCCTCGAACCCGTGGACGCTCACCAACGTCCCTGCAGGCGCGGTGTGCAGCGCGACCGAGGCCGACAGCAAGGGCGCGGTGAAATCGATCAGCGGCTCCGTGACAATCGTCACCAACGAGACGAAGGCGATCACCGTCACGAACACGTACACGCCGGGCAGCCTCCAGGTCACGAAGGTGCAGGAAGGCGCGCCCGGCCCGGGCCAGGGCTACCCGTTCACCGTCTCGGTGACCTGCACGCTCAACGGCCAGAACGTTCCGGGCTTCCCCCAGTCGCACGACTTCCTCGCGCCCGCGACCAGCGCGTCGAACCCCTGGACGATCAGCGGCATCCCGAACGGCTCCTCCTGCTCGGCGAGTGAGGCCGACAGCAAGGGGGCGACGAAGACGATCAGCCCGACCTCCGTCACGATCGCGTCGAGCCAGACGAAGTCGATCCAGGTCAAGAACAAGTACGCAGACGGCGGCAAGGTCAAGATCACGAAGGTCCAGGTCGGCAACCCCGGCCCTGGTCAGGGATACCCGTTCACGGTCGACGTGACCTGCACGAAGAACGGCCAGACGCTGCCGGGCTTCCCCCAGTCGCACGAGTTCCTCGCGGCAGCGAGCAGCGCGTCGAACCCGTGGACGATCGAGAAGATCGCCGAAGGCGCGGTCTGTAGCGCCAGCGAGCCCAACAGCAAGGGCGCGATCGTCTCGATCACCGGTGGCGTCACGATCGTGACGAACGTGACGAAGGAGATCACCGTCACGAACACGTACACGCCGGGCAGCCTCCAGGTGACCAAGGTCATCGTGGGCACGCCGGGCCCGGGGGAGGGCTACCCCTTCACCGTCGATGTCACGTGCACGCTCAACGGCCAGACGGTGCCGGCCTTCCCGCAGTCGCACGACTTCACCGCAGCCGCGCCGAGCGCGTCGAACCCGTGGACGGTCAACAACATCCCGTCGGGCTCGTCGTGCAGCGCGACGGAGACGAACAGCAAGGGCGCGGTCAAGAGCATCACCGGCCCGGTGACGATCACGTCGAGCCAGACGTCGTCGATCACCGTCACGAACACCTACACGCCGGGCAGTCTCCAGGTGACGAAGTCGGTCACCGGTGTACCCGGGCCGGATGAGGGTTTCCCCTTCACCGTGTCCGTGACCTGCACCCTGAACGGTCAGACGGTCTCGGACTTCCCGAAGAACCACAACTTCACGACCGGCGACCCCGGGCCATGGGTGATCACGGCCATCCCGGCGGGATCGTCGTGCACCGCGACCGAGACCGACACCGGTGACGCCGATCAGGTGAACATCACCGGCAGCCCGACGACGATCGTCGCTGGCCAGCAGGCACTGATCGCCGTGGAGAACGTCTTCATCGTCGGCAGCTTGCAGGTGACCAAGTCGGTAACGGGCACGCCCGGCCCGAACGAGGGCTATCCCTTCACGGTCGACGTGACGTGCACGCTCAACGGTCAGATCGTGGCCAGCTTCCCCAAGTCTCACGACTTCACGGCCGCGGCGCCGAGCGCGTCGAACCCGTGGAACATCTCGAACATCCCGTCGGGGGCGTCGTGCACCGCGGGCGAGACGGACGACGGTGGCGCGGATTCGGTGAACATCACCGGGAGTCCGGCGGTCATCGTCGCCGACCAGACGAAGAGCATCGGTGTCGAGAACGTGTTCACGGTTGGGAGCGCGGAGCTGACGAAGCTGGTCACGGGCACGCCCGGGCCGGGTGAGGGCTACCCGTTCACGGTCTCGCTGACCTGCACGCAGAACGGCGAGACGGTGCCGGGCTTTCCGCAGAACCACCAGTTCGACGCGGCGGCGCCGAGTGGGACCAACCCGTGGACCGTGAACGGCATCCCGTCGGGGGCGTCGTGCACCGCGGACGAGACGGACGACGGTGGCGCGGACTCGGTGAACATCACCGGGAGTCCGGCGGCCATCGTCGCCGACCAGACGAAGAGCATCGGCGTCGAGAACGTGTTCGGCGTGGGTGCGCTCGAGGTGACGAAGACGGTGCACGGCGAGCCAGCCATCGGCCAGGGCTACCCGTTCACGGTCGACGTGACGTGCACGCTCAACGGTCAGACGGTGCCCGGCTTCCCGAAGACGCACGACTTCACGACGGCCAACCCCGGGCCTTGGACGATCACCGACATCCCTGCCGACGCGCTGTGCACCGCGACCGAGCCCGACAGCAAGGGTGCGACGACGGTGATCGACCCGGATGCAGGCGTCACGATCGTGTCCGAGCAGACCCGCGAGATCGCGGTCAGCAACATCTACCCCAGTGGTGAGGCGGTCGGCTCCGTGCAGGTGCAGAAGGCGGTCGACGGCACGGGGAAGCCCGGCGTCGGCTCGAACGTGACGTACACGGTCAACGTGAGCTGCACCGACGGCACCAACGTCGACCTGACCTTCGACGCCACCGGTGGCGTCAAGCAAGTCACCGGCATCGACATCGACCTCAACACCGGCACGAACTGCACGGTGAGCGAGCCCGAGACGGGCGGAGCGACCTCGGTGTCGTTCTCGCCGCAGAACGACGGCAAGTTCACGCTCACCGTGAACAGCCCGGCCCACGACATCGTGGTGACCAACCTCTTCGACCCGCAGGTCGCGGGAATCAGCGTGACCCGAGCACTGCCCTTCACGGGATCGAGCTCGGAGCTGCTCTGGAAGTCGGGTGCCTGGCTGCTCGTTATCGGCGGGTTGCTCCTGCTGATCACGCGCCGTCGACGTAAGGCTGCAACGCAGGGGCTGGCAGCCGCGTAACCACGCGGCGCGGAGGAACGGTCCCGGGCTTGGCTCGGGGCCGTTTCGCGTTCAGGTGTCGGTGACCGGCGACTCGTCCGCGGGATCGGGGAGTGCATCGTGCTCGATGGCGCCAAGGGTGAGGCGTTGGATCGTGCGGTGGTGGAGGTAGTCCACCAGGCGGCGGGCTCGGGGGAGGATCTCGGTGGCGGCGTTGGCAGCGTCGTCCTGGAAGCGGACGAGGTCGTCGTCCGGCCAGGGCAACGAGCCGCCGGTGGTGAAGAGGTCGACGACCTCGCGCTGGGTGGCTTCGATGCCGTCGGCGTAGATCCGGCCGAGCTCGACGAGCGCATGCGCGGGCAGCCCGAGCTGATGGAGCTCGGCCATCGTGCGCAGAAGGTCCAGGTCGTCGCCGTCGTAGGCGTCGCGGCCGTATTCGGCGGGGTCCCGCAGCAGCCCGGACGTCCGGAGCGCCGCCGCGAGGTCGGGGTCGATGCCGGCGCGCTCGATGAGCTCCTGGAGCGTGTACGTGGCGCCACCGCGGTCGGCGAAGATGCCCTCCACGAGGCCCTCACGCCGCTCGGCCAGCAGCGCCTTGATCGCGGCGAGCGAAAACCGGCGCGCCTGCAGCTCCTTGATGCGAGCGAGGCGATCGAGGTGCTCCGCGCCGTAGACGTTCGTGCGGCCACAACGCTCGCCGGGCGGCAGGAGCCCCTCACGCTGGTAGTACCGGATCGTGTCGACCGTGAGCCCGGCCTGGTGGGCCAGGTCGTCGATGCGCATGCCGTCCGGGGCCGGCGGGGCCGGGGAGGGCGGGGCCGGGGAGGTCTCCGTGGTGTCGGTCATGGTCTCCGGTGCAACGCCGGGCGGGGCCGGGTGTGACGTCCGTCACTAAACTTGACAGCATCTACACTATGAGTAGATACTCTCAGTGTCAATACACCGGTCATGCACCGCCAACAGACGAAGGAGGAACCATGGCGACCAAGACTCAAGAGCGCGACAAGGCGCTGGCGTGGATCGCCCGGCAGCTGCGCTGGGAGCGCACCCTTGCCGACCTCCGCACGGAGTCCGAGCCGGAGGCCGAGCGCAAGGCCGCCTGAGCCAACAGAACTACGCCGGTGGCGCGGCGGGTCTCCCCCCGTCCCGCCGTCATCGGTGTACCGATGGAGCCCGGTCCGTACGGACCGGGCTTCGTCATATCTCCCGCTCGTCAGGCGCGTACCCAGCGGGGGAGCGTGACGTCGTCGACCGCTTGGTAGACCACGCGCACCGGCTCGCCGATCTGAATCGTCTCGGGGTCGATCTCGTTGATCGCGCCGTCGGGTGACGCGAGGAGGTTGCCGACCATGCGGATCGTCGGGTCCTCGTCGAGCGCGACCACGATCACGTTGTAGGGCGCGAGCTCCCCGTACGCGGGGAGCAACGGTGGATGCGGGACCACGAATCCCCAGATGGTCGCGGTGCCGGCGGCGGGCTCCCACCTCGTGGCGGTGGAGCGGCAGTGCGGGCACATGGGTCGCGGCGGGAATCGCCATTTTCCGCACTCGCCGCAGGCTTGTACGAGCAGCTCGCCGCGCGCGGTGCCGGCCCAGAACGGCGCGCCGTCTTCGTTCTCGACATCAGGAAGGAGGAATCCAGTTGCAGTCATGTCAGCTCCTCAAGAGCAACGCGCTCGTCGGGACGCCCTCACCGCTGGTGACCAAGCAGCTGTCGGCCCCGTCCACCTGACTTGTCGACGTGCCGCGCATCTGTCGCACGCCTTCGAGCACGAGGTTGAAGCCGTGTACGTACGCCTCCGACATCCCGCCGCCGGCGGTGTTCGTCGGCAACCGTCCGTCCGGCCATTCGAGGGCACCATCATTGGTGAACTCGCCGCCCTCACCGCGCTTGCAGAAGCCGTACCCCTCGAGCGAGAGCGGCACGAGCGGGCTGAACGCGTCGTAGATCTGCGCGCACTTCACGTCCGCGGGCTTGAAGTCGGACTCGCGCCACAGTTGCCCGGCCGCGGCCCAGGATGGCCCCAAGAGAGGGTCGTCGTTGAAGTAGTTGATCATCGTCTGGTGCTGGGGCGGCAGCCCCTGCGCGGCGGAGTGCACGTACGCCGGCTTCTGCGGGAGGTCCTTCGCGCGTTCGGAAGAGACCAGTACGACCGCGAGCGCGCCGTCGGTCTCGAGGCAGTTGTCGAAGAGGCACAGCGGCTCGGAGATCCAGCGCGCCTCCATGTACTGCTCGCGAGTGAGCGGGCGGTCGTGCATCGTGGCCGCGGGGTTTCGGTTCGCATGCTTGCGGAATGCGATGGCCACGTTGGCGAGGTGCTCGCGCGTGCCGCCGTGCTCGTGCATGTACCGCCGCGTGAGCATCGCGACTTCGTCGACCGGTCGGAGCAGTCCCCACGGTCGGCTCCACTGCCAGTGGTCCTCGAGTCGCTGGGGCACTTGCGCCCACGGCCGACTCGACTTGGCCGCGCGCTTGCGCGCCCGCCAGGCGACCGCCACCCGACATTGCCCGGTGGCCACAGCCATCGCCGCGTGCAGGATCGTGCCGCAACCCGCGCCGCCGCCGTAGCCGACCTGGGAGAAGTAGGTCAGGTCGCCGAAGCCGACGTTGCGAGCGACGTCTACTTCGCGGTTGAGCTCCATCGTGAACGACGCCGTGCCGTCCACCTCGGACGGCGCGATCCCGCAGTCGTCGAGCGCCATCGAGATCGCTTGGCACCCGAGGGAGAGCTCGGAATCCTCGAGCCCCTTGCCGAACGCCGTCTGACCGATGCCGACGATCGCGACCTGGTCCTTGATCCCGCTCATGGCGCTACGCGGCCTTGCCTGGTCGCCGTCGCGAGCGACGGCTCCTGCTCCAGCGGTCGGCAAAGCCGCCGCTTCCGCGGGGCCGCTCGGGCCACGGCTCGGGCGGCGCAGGGTACCTGCGCCGCTGATCCTCGCCTCTGGATCCCGCTCAACCGCTCACCAGCCCTTGAACTCGGCAGGGCGGCGCTCGATGAAGCTGTCCCTCCCCTCGGTGCAATCCTCCGTTGCCGTCACCAGCTCGACCAAGAGCGCCTCCTCTTCGAACAGCGTGGCGCGGTCGGCGTCGAGCGACCGGTTCAGCAGGCGCTTGGCGAATCCGAGCGTCCTCGTCGGTCCGGAGGCGAGCCGCTCCGCCCACTCCTTCGCGGTCGCGCGGAGCTCGCTCTGGGACACGACCTTGTTGTACAGCCCGAGCCGCTCGGCCTCCTCGGCATTTACGTCGTCGCCGAAGAACACGAGCTCTTTGGCCTTCTTCATGCCGACGACGCGGGGGAGCAGGTATGCGCCACCACCGTCGGGGATGAGCCCGCGGCGGACGAACACCTGGATCAGTCGCGCGTTGTCGGCAGCCACGGCAAGGTCGCAGGCCATGACGATCTGCGCGCCACCACCCGCCGCGGTGCCGTTTACCGCGGCGATCACGGGCTTCTCGCAGTCGAGGATCCCGGCGATGAGGCGCTGGATGCCACCGCGGATCATGCGGGCCGCGTCACCTGGGATCCGATCGGGTGAGCCCTCGGGGCGCGGCGGCGGCTCGGCCCGCCCCGCCCGCAGGTCGGCACCGGTGCAGAAGTGCTTCTCGCCGCTGGCGGTGATGACCACCGCGCGCACATCGAAGGAGTCGTTCGCCTCGGCAAGATGTTCGATGACCCGGTTCCGGACATCGGGCGTGATCGCGTTCCCTGCGTCGGGCCGGTTGATCGTCAGCCAGAGCACCTGCTCCTCGACCGACGCCAGGAGCTCTTCGTCCACAGTCACTTCGTTCCACCTCATTCGGAATCAGCGGCTCGGGCGGAAGGATGGCACGGGTAGGGTCGCCGGGTCATGCCGGCAACGACGTTCGTGGTGGTCGGCGCGTCCCTTGCCGGGTTGCGCGCGGTCGAAGAGCTGCGCAGGCTCGGCTTCGATGGACGCATCGTCCTGGTCGGCGCCGAGACGCACCTTCCCTACGACCGACCGCCGCTGTCGAAGGACCTGCTCGCGGGGGAGGCCCAGGTCGACGACATCGCCCTGCGCCGTCAGCCGTACGACGATCTCGACATCGACTGGCGTCTCGGTCGGCGCGCCGAGGCTCTCGACGTCGCCGGCCACGTCGTGACGCTCGATGGCGGGGAGCACATCCACTTCAGCGGATGTGTGATCGCGACCGGTGCACAGCCGCGTGAGCTTCCCGGCACGCCACCGCTCGCCGGCATCCACGTGCTGCGCACGCTCGACGACTGCCTGGCCATTCGAGCCGAGCTCGAACATGCGCCGCGCGTCGTGGTGGTAGGAGCGGGCTTCATCGGCGCGGAGGTCGCGGCAACGTGCCGCCATCGACGTCTCGACGTGACCGTGCTCGAGGCGCTGCCGACGCCGATGGTCCGTGGCCTCGGCCCGGCGCTCGGCGATGTCTTGGCACGCCTGCACCGCAGTCATGGTGTGGACCTGCGCACCGGCGTCGGGGTGGCCGGGTTCGATGGCACCGACCGCGTGGAGCGGGTGCGGCTGGACGACGGAACGTCGATCGACGCCGACGTCGTCGTGGTAGGTGTCGGCGTCGAGCCCGCGACCGGGTGGCTGGAAAGTTCCGGCCTCAAGCTCGACAACGGCGTGGTGTGCGACGCGACGCTCGCCGCCGCACCGGGGGTGGTGAGCGCAGGCGATGTGTGCCGGTGGCCGAACCCGCTCTTCGATGGCGAGCTGATGCGACTCGAGCACTGGACGAACGCGGCCGAGCAGGGTGTGGCGGCCGCGCAGCGACTGCTCACGACTCCCGAGACGGCGCAGCCCTTCGCGCCGGTGCCATTCGTGTGGTCCGACCAGTACGACCTGAAGATCCAAGTGGCTGGTCATGTGCGCGGGGACGACATGATCGAGGTGGTCGACGGAGCGCTCGACGAGTTCCGATTCGTCGCCGCGGTCGGCCGGGCCGGTCGACTGGTCGGTGCGGTGGGGTTCAGCCGCCCACGGGTGTTGATGAAGTACCGCCGTCTGGTGTCGGAGCGAGCCAGCTTCGACGACGCCGTGTCCGCGGCGCAGCAGGAGGGGTGACCATGTCGCTCGTCACTGTTGAGGGACCCGATGACGCCGGCATCGCGAGCCTGACGCTGAACCGCCCGGACAAGCGAAACGCGCTCTCGATCGCAGTGCGCGACGAGATGAGCGACGCACTCGACGCGTTCGCGGCAGACGAGAGATGCCGTGTGGTCGTCGTGACCGGCGCGGGTGACGTGTTCAGTGCAGGCTTCGATCTCGGCGAGTTCGCCGATGCCGATCTCGTCGACAAGCTCTGGGCGTCCAGCGATCGCTGGCACCGCACGATCATCGAGTTCCCATTGCCGACGGTGGCCGCAGTCAACGGATCCGCCTACGGCGGCGGCTTCGACCTCGCCGTCATGTGCGACGTGCGCATCGCGGCCGACGGCGCGCAGTTCGGGCATCCCGAGCACTCGTTCACACAGGTTGTGTACGGGCCGCTGCACGACCTGGTTGGTGGTGCCGTCGCGCGTGACCTCACGCTCACCGGTCGACGCATCGACGCGGCGGAGGCGCACTCGCTCGGTTTGGTGAGTCGGGTGGTGCAGAAGGATCAGGTGGTTGAAACAGCAGTCGCGGTGGCAACGGAGATCGCTGCCGCCCCCCGGGATGTGCTCGCGCAGATGAAGGCGAAGATCCTCCGGCGTGCCGGGATCGAGCCTGGCGCGACGCTGGATCTTTGAGCACGGCGCCGCCCACGCGGCTCATCACGGCGCGCTTCGTGCTCGTCGTGGCTTCGGGCCTGGCCTACTTCATGGCCCTCGGCGTGGTGCTGCCGGTCGTGCCGCAGTACGTCAAGCACCACCTTGGTGGTGGCAGCGTGTCGGTGGGCATCGCCGTCGGCTCGCTGTTTGTCGGCGCGGTGCTGCTGCGTCCCTACGCCGGACGGCTCGGCGACCGCTTCGGGCGTCGGATCCTCATCGTCAGCGGCGCGCTCGTTGTGGCCCTCTCGGTGCTGGCGTACGGCGCGGTCGACTCCCTTGCGTTCCTCGTGGGCGCCCGCGTCCTCACCGGTCTCGGTGAGGCAGCGTTCTTCGTGGGCGCGGCGACGATGATCGCCGACCTCGCGCCGCCGGCACGCCGCGGTGAGGCCTTCAGCTACTGGTCGGTGGCGGTCTACGGCGGCCTCGCCTTCGGGCCGGCGCTCGGTGAGGCGTTGCTCGACCGCGGCGGCACCAAGACGGTGTGGATGGTCAGCTGCGGCCTCGGTCTCCTGGCCGCCGGCCTCGGAACCTTCACGCGCGAGGTCCCTCGGCCCGAGGGTGTGCCGATCGACTCGCGGATCATCAATCGCGCCGCGGTTGGGCCAGGGGCCGTCCTCTTCTCAGGGCTCATCGCGCTGGCTGCGTTCACCGCGTTCGTCCCGCTCTACGTGGACGACGTCGGTCTTGGCAGCGCGGAGACGGTCTTCCTCGTCTATGGCGGGCTCGTGCTCGTCGTCCGTGTCGTCGGTGCGCGCCTCCCCGACGCGCTCGGTGCTCGCACCGCGGGGATGCTCGCACTGACATTTTCCACGATCGGCATGGCGATCATGGCGGCCTGGGGGACCACGGCCGGGCTCATCGCCGGCACCGTGATGTTCGCGGGTGGTGCATCGCTGCTCTATCCCGCGTTGTTGCTCTTGGCGCTCGGCGGGGCGCCCGACACGGAGCGGGCGTCGGTGGTCGGAACGTTCAGCAGTTTCTTCGACCTGTCACAAGGGCTCGGATCGCTGATCGTGGGTGGTGTCGCGTCCTTCGCGGGCTACCGCGGCGCCTTCGCTGCCGGCGCGGTGTCGGCGGCGATCGGGGTGGTCGCGTTGCGCATGCGTGCCATGCAACGGGCCCGCGCGGTGGCGCTGGGCGAGGCGGGCGCGCTCGCGGCCGAGCACCCAGGGCCATGACCTCGGTCCTCGCGACCAACGACTTCCCGCCGAAGGTCGGTGGGATCCAGTCGTACCTGTACGAGCTCTGGAGTCGCCTGCCGGCGGCGGAGACCACGGTCTTCACCACCCGTCATCCAGACGCCGCCACCTGGGACGCGCGGCAGACCTTCCGGATCGAACGCGCGGACGCCGGTTTCCTGCTCCCGACACGGGGCGTCCGGCGTCGCGTCGATGCGCTCGCTCGCGAGGTCGAGGCTTCGGTGGTCTTCGTCGATCCGATGGTTCCTCTCGGGGCGATCGGGCCTCGCTTGTCCGCAGCGCCATACGTGGTGGTCGCACACGGTGCCGAGGTGACGGTGTACGGGCAGTTACCGGTGACCGGGACGATCGGTCGTCGCGTCCTCCGCGGGGCCGCCGGGGTGATCGTGGCCGGCGCCTACACCTCGTCGGTCGTCAACCGTGTGGCCGGCAGGGCGGTGCCGACACTCGTCGTGTCACCAGGTGTCGACCCAGCGCGCTTTCGTCCGCTCGACGCTGACGAACGCGCGTTGGCGCGCGCACGATTCGGTATCCCACCAGATGTGCCGCTCGTGGTGGGCGTCAGTCGGTTGGTGCCTCGCAAGGGCTTCGATGTGGTGATCGAGGCCGTCACGGGACTCGACGGTGTGCACGTCGCGATCGGTGGAACCGGCCGCGACCGAAGTCGACTCGAGCGGCGGGCCCGGCGTCTCGGCGAGCGGTGCCATTTCCTCGGGCGCGTGGATGACGCCGACCTTCCCGCGCTCTACGCGAGCGCTGACGTGTTCGCGATGGTCTGTCGCGAACGGTGGGGTGGCCTCGAGGCGGAGGGCTTCGGAATCGTGTTCCTCGAGGCAGCCGCGTGTGGCTTACCCGTCGTCGCCGGTCGGAGTGGTGGATCACCCGAGGCCGTGTCCGATGGCGAGACGGGATACGTCGTAGAACCGCGCGACGTGAGGGCGGTTCGCGATGCGCTCGCGCGACTGCTCGGCGATGCCGAGCTGCGGAATGCGATCGGCGCCGCCGCGCGCCAACGCGCCGTGAGGCAGCACTCACACGATGTGATCGCCCGTCGCCTTGCCCCGCTGGCCGCCGGCGATCTCAGCGTGCTCGAGCTCCCTGGTTAGCGTGATGCAATGCAGGGACGGCGGATCATCGTCGCGTCATGGATCTCAGATGCGCTCTTCGCGCTGACGGCGGTTCCGCACGCGCTCGGAGTGGACGGCTTCGAGGGTCCCTCGATCGGAATGGCGTTCACGCTGTTCGGCGTGTCGCTCGTGGTGTGGCCGTGGGTGTTCGCCGTGGCGTTCGTGCGCAGTTCGCAGGGAGACGATCTCGTCGTGGCGAGCATCTTCCTCACGGTCGGCGACGCGCCGACCGAGGTCCGGCGTCAGCTCTTCACTGCGCTGGGTGTGTCCGTCGCCCTCTGCGCCGCTACCGCGGTGGCGAACCCCTTCGGCGTGCTGGTGCCGATGCTGCCACTGGGTCTCGTTGGTCTCTGGGCCGTTCGGCACGGCGCGTTCCCACCGCGATCGGATGCGCCTCGGGGCCGATGACCTTCAGGTTGCGCCCGCCCATCTGCCTTGCTTCGATGGACCTCGATGGCTGACGAGGCACACGAGCAGATCTCGGTTGCGGCACCGCCCGATCGCTCCTGGGCCGTCGCGACGGACTACGAGCGGTACCCCGAGTGGGCCAAGGACGTGAAGTACGCCGCGGTCCTTGAGCGTGACTCGCAAGGACGTGGCAAGCTCGTCGAGTACCGCGTCGCCGGACTCGGGCGGAGCATTCGCTACGTGCTCGCATACGACTACGACGAGGAACCCGCTGCGTTCTCCTGGGCGCTCGTGGAAGGCGACGTGCTGCGCCGGCTCGACGGGCGGTATGGCTTCGAGGCTGAGGGTCCCGGTACGCGGGTCAGCTATGACCTCGTGGTCGATGTCGCGATCCCGCTTCCCGGGCTTATCAAACGCCGGGCTGCGGGCATGATCGTGGGTACCGCGCTGCGGGAGCTGAAGAAAGAGGCCGAATCGATGAGCGAACCTCTTCATGACCTGCACGACAACACCGAATCGGAGAGTGAGCCGATGACCGAGCCCTTGCGTGACGTCAGCGACAACACCTCCCCGGCTGCCGAGGCGTCGGGCGAGGTCGGGAACGAGTCCGAACCCGGACTGCCGCCGCCGAGCGCGATCGAGTCGCTCGTGAGCGCCCTGCTCGAGGCGGCGCCCGAAGTCGCCGAGCACGTCGTCCGGGCCGCGCAGGAGCTCTTGCTCGCCGCGCAATGCGTGGTCGATGCCGCGGGCAAGGCGGTCCATGAGCAACAGGACGCTCGCCGCGACGACGCAGACGACGATGACGCGGAGGCCGACGACGAGCAGGCCGGAGGGGACGCGCCCCGGCATCTCGACCTCGCCGAGTGACCAGCGGCGTCGACTCGTCGGTTCCGCCGACGATCGGCGTCGATCTCGGCGGCACCAACCTGCGCGTCGCACTCGTCTCGGGCGATGGTGAGGTGCTGGCTGACGAGCACGAGCCGACGGGCGGTGACTTCGACAGCCTCGTCTCCCTGATCGCCGGCCACGCCCGGGCACTCGCGAGCCGCGGGGGAGCCCGGGCCGTCGGTGTCGGGGCAGCAGGCCTCGTCGACTTTGAAGGAACCGTTCACTACGCGCCGAACCTGCCGATGCTGCGACACGCGCCACTCGGCGCCGCACTCAGCGAAGCGCTCGACCTCCCCGTCGTGGTCGACAATGACGCCAACGTCGCGGCCTGGGGGGAGGTGTGCCACGGCGCGGCGCAAGGGTGTCGCCACGCGCTCGTGATCACGCTCGGCACCGGGATCGGCGGTGGGATCATCTTGGACGGCCGGGTGTACCGCGGCGGCCACGGGTTTGCTGGCGAGGTCGGTCATTGGCAGCTCGACCCCGCGGGGGAGCGCTGCGCATGCGGCGAGCCGGGGCATTGGGAGGCCGCGGCCTCGGGGACCGCGCTTGGGCAGCTTGCGCGCGCACACGCGGCCGACGGCCGCGCGCCGAATGTGCTCGCCCGCGCGGGGGGTGACCCGGCGAACGTCGACGGTCACGAGGTCGGCGACTCGGCGAGCGCGGGCGAACCCGACGGTGTGGCGCTCCTCGCTGACTACGCACGACGGGTCGCGCTCGGCTTCGTCGGTCTCGCGAACATCCTCGATCCTGAGATCATCGTGGTGTCGGGTGGCCTCGTCGAGCTTGGTGACCTGTTGCTCGCGCCGTTACGCACCGCGTTCGACCACCACCTCGAAGGGGCCGAGTTCCGCCCGAGCGTGCCGGTGGTGCCCGCCGAGCTCGGGGCGCAGGCAGGGGTCGTCGGCGCCGCCGCTCTCGCACGCGAGCTGACCGAGTGAGCTCCCGGGTCCGCATCGGGATCACGCTCCCGTCCTTCGTCGAAGACCCGGAGATCGCACTTGCGGTCGCGCGCGCGGCCGACGCAACCGGCGTCGACGGTGTGTTCGTCTACGACCACCTGTTCCGACTCGCACGCGACGGCAAGCGGCGTCCGGCACTCGAAGCGGGAGCGCTGCTCGGAGCGGTCGCGTCTGAGACGACGCGAGTGACCATCGGGACGCTGGTGCTGCGTGCCTCGCTCCGCCCGCCTGCGAGCACGGCGGCGATCGTCTCCACCGCGGCGCGCTTGGCTCCGGGTCGTGTGGTCATCGGTGTGGGTGCAGGTGATTCCGAGAGCAAGGAGGAGAACGAGGCGTTTGGGCTCGGCTTCGATTCGATGGGCGCGCGAGTGACGACCCTGGAACACACGGTGCGCGAGGTTCGCGATCGCGGAGCACCCGTGTGGGTGGGCGGGGTTGCCCGAGCCGTGCGAAGCGTCGCCGCACAGGAGGCCGATGGTTGGAATGTCTGGGGGCTCGATCCGGAGCGTTTCGCACGACACGCCAATGAGGTGAGTGCCACAGCTGTTCGCGAACCCTTCGAATGCAGCTGGAGCGGGCTCGTCGTGCTCGATGAATCGGATGCCGCGGCACGAGATCGCGCAGCGTCGCTCGGTGTCGCGGCCGCCACGCTGGTCGGCGGGCCGGTCAACGTCGCTGCTGCGGTCGACGGGCTGGCGGCGGCAGGCGCAGCCTGGGTGATCTTCGGCGCGGTCGATGCAGCCGACCCGCGCACTGCGCGTCTGCTCGGAGAACGCGTGCGCGAGGCGCTGGCTTAGAGCGAGTCAGGGAAGAGGATCGGTGGGCTCGGGACTCGCGGGTCGGTCACCGAAGTACTCGAGCGCGCGTGCCGCACCGATGTTCACGAAGATCCCCTCGGCCTCGGCGGTGACGGTGTCACCGTCGAGCAACCGCCCGGCAGTGTGCACGCGACGTCCTTCGATCTTGTGCACCCCGGCTTCGAGCACGAGGTCGACATGGAGCGGAGTGGGGCGCCGGTAGCGAATCGTCAGCCGCGCCGTCATGCCTGCGTGTCCTGACGCGACGTTGGCGATGCCGAGCGCCTCGTCGAACGCGAGTGCCACCCAGCCGCCGTGCACATACCCGGGGGGCCCTTCGTGGGCCGGACCGAAGATCCCGTGAGCGCGCAGTCGGCCTTCGATCATCTCCCAGTGGAACGGCGGTGAGACGACGTTGAGCTCGCCGACGAGCGGGCTGCGCGGCAGGTAGTCGTCGTGGCGGCGCTCAGGTGGTCGGCCGTGCGCCTCAGGTTCCGGCATCGAACCTTCGAGCGTGGCGACCATCCGCTCGAGCTCGGTCGCGGCCGCAGTGAGCTCGGACTCTTCGGCCGGCACGGTGAGGATCGTGTCGACGAAGCGCCTCGTCACGGACGCAAGATGAAGGCGCGCGGGCGTGGTGAACGCCGTGGCATCGGGATACCAGCCGGTGCGTCCGGCCACTACTTGCCCTTGAAGACCGGCTTGCGCTTCTCGGCGAACGCGAGCGGGCCCTCCTTCGCGTCTTCGCTCGCGAACACCTCCCAGCCGATCTTGTCCTGGTGCTGCATCGCCTCGCGGTCCGACAGGTGCTCGGTCTCGCGCCAAGCGCGGAGGATGGCCTTGGTGGACAGCGGCCCGCACTCGGCAACCTGGTTGGCGACAGCGAGCGCGACCGGGAGAGCCTGTCCGTCGGGTACGACCCGCCCAATGAGCCCGATGGCCTGGGCTTCGTGCGCGCTCACTGCTCGCGCGGACAAGAGGATGTCCATCGCGACGGTGTACGGGATCTGGCGGGGGAGCCGGCAGGCCGAACCACCCAGTGGGAACAGCGCGCGCCGGGCTTCCCAGACACCGAAGATCGCGCCTTCGCCGGCGATTCGGATGTCGGTGCCCTGGAGCATCTCGGTGCCACCCGCCACCGCGTGGCCCTCGACGGCGGCGATCATGGGCTTGGAACAGCGGTAGTCGCGCAGCAAGCCTTTCCAGTGCAGGTTGGGTTCGTCGGTCATGCGCTTCTCGACGTACTCGCTACGGGGCTGGTTCATCGATGTGAGATCCATCCCTGACGAGAACGCACCACCCGCGCCGGTGAGCACGGCCGCGCGCACATCGACGGTGTCGTCGACGTACGTGTACGCATCGGCCAACCCGACGAGCATCGCCGGGCTCAACGCGTTCTTCTTCTCGGGTCGGTTCATCGTGATGATCACGACGGGCCCGGAGCGCTCGACCGTGCAGTGCTCGGTCGAGATGGAGAGGGTCTCGGGCATCACTCACTCCACTTCATGGGTCGGCTCGTTGCGTCGCAGGGTACCTGCACGTCTGGTCGACTACGCAGGCTCCGTGTCCACCGAGCTGCGCGCGGCAAAGCCACCCGCAGTTCTGCGCCGCGAACACGCGCCTCTGAACGCAATCGAATGGGGCGGCGATCCTACGGCGAGCATCAACACTGGTGGTGCTATTGCTTGCTCCTGGTACCGTCGTGCCGTGGAGTTCCGCCGCATCGATGCGTTGCCCCCGTACGTGTTCGCCACCATCGACGCGTTGAAGATGGAGGGTCGGCGCGCCGGCGAGGACATCGTGGACCTCGGCTTCGGCAATCCCGACCTGCCTTCTCCAACGGTTGCCGTCGACAAGCTCTGCGAGGCGGTGCGCAACCCGCGCAACCATCGATACTCCGCGAGTCGCGGAATTCCGAAGCTTCGACTCGCGATCACCGACCTCTATCGGCGCCGGTTTGGCGTCGAGCTCGATCCCGAAACGCAAGCGTGCACGACGATCGGGGCCAAAGAGGGTTTTTCGCACCTGATGTGGGTGCTCCTCGGCCCGGGTGATGCCGCGCTGGTTCCCAGCCCGTCGTACCCGATCCACATCTGGGGACCGCTCTTCGCTGGTGCCGACGTGCGCCACGTGCGGCTCGGCCCCGATGAGGACTTCTTCGCCAACCTGATCGAGGCCTGGGAAGACTCGTGGCCCCGGCCGCGCGTGATCGTGCTCTCGTTCCCGCACAACCCGACCACGACGTGTGTCGACCTCTCCTTCATGCAGCAGATGGTCGACTTCGCCCGTGAGCGTGATGTGTTGCTGGTGCATGACAACGCGTACGCCGACCTCGGCTTCGACGGGCATGACCCGCCGTCCATCCTTCAGGTGCCAGGCGCGGACGAGGTGGCGGTCGAGCTGTACACGCTCACGAAGTCGTTCTCGATGGCCGGATGGCGCATGGGGTTCCTGCTCGGGAACGCCGCGGTCGTCGCGGCACTGGCGAAGATCAAGAGCTACCTCGACTACGGGACGTTCCAGCCCATCCAGATCGCGGCGACGGTGGCGATGAACGAGGAGCCCGACTTCCCGAAGCAGGTGAACGAGGTGTACCGCAGCCGTCGCGACGCTCTGATCGACGGGTTGTCGCGCATCGGGTGGGAGATCGAGAAGCCCAAGGGCACGATGTTCGTATGGGCGAAGATCCCTGAACCGTACGAAGAGCTCGGGAGCCTCGATTTCGCCAAGCTCCTCGTACGCGACGCGAAGGTCGCGGTTGCGCCGGGAATGGGGTTCGGTCCGGGTGGAGAGGGCTTCGTCCGCTTCGCCCTCGTGGAGAACGAGCAACGCATCGGCCAGGGCGTCCGCGGCATGAGGCGTGCGCTCGAGAAGCTGGGCTGAAGTTACCGGCGCGTACCTGCTGGTCCCCGGTCTCCCTTCGTCACCCGGACCGTTCGCCCGTAGTCTGAACTCGGATGCTCTACTGGATCATGAAAGGCGTGCTCACGCCGCTGCTGCGCGGGCTGTATCGGGTCCGGGTCGTGGGTCGGTCCAACGTGCCCTCCGATGGTCCTGTGATCCTGGCCGCGAACCACCGCTCGTTCCTGGACTCGCTGTTCCTGCCCCTGGTCGTCGGTCGTCGGGTCACGTTCGTGGCCAAGGCCGAGTACTTCGACTCGAAGAAGACCGCATGGTTCTTTCGTGGAGTGGGGCAGATCCCGATCCGACGTGAAGGCGGCAGCGCCAGCGAGGGCGCTCTGGCTGCGGCCACCGACGTGCTCGAGCGCGGGGGTGTGTTCGGGATCTACCCCGAAGGCACCCGCACGCGCGACGGCTTCACACACCGCGGGCACACCGGTGTCGCCCGGTTGGCGCTGGGCACCGGCGCGCCGATCGTCCCGGTCGGCCTCGTCGGTACCGAGGAGTGCCAACCGATCAACCGCAAGCTCCCGCGCCTGTTCCGAAGAGTGGAGATCCGATTCGGCGCACCGATCCACGCCGACCGATACGCCGAAGATACCGAAGGACTCGCGCTTCGTCAGCTGACCGACGAGCTGATGTTCGAGATCGTCGAGCTCTGTGATCGCTACGAGTACCGCGACACGTACGCCACGAAGCGAGCCGAAGACGTGCCGACCGACCTCGCACGCATCGCTCCGCTCACTCCCGTCACGCACGCGGCTTGACGAGGACGGGGAGGGCAGGCCCTCCCCGTCAGCCCCTCCAGACGCGACCGCTTTCGCGGCGAGGTAGTTGATGGCGAGCCAAGCCGGCCATCGGGCGCGCCAGCCGATGCTGGGTGGATTACGTCAATCATTCGCCGCTTCCCTGGCCCACCCTCGGGCGCGGTCGAGTCCTCTACGCCACTCGTCGTGGCGCCGGGTGACTTCCTGGGCCGCCATCGCGGGGGCGTACGACATCTCTTCTTGCCACGATGCCGCGGCGTCCGCCGCGCTCGACCACACGCCTTCCGCGATGCCCGCTAGGTACGCGGCGCCGAGGGCGGTGGTCTCCTTGACGACCGGGCGACGCACGGTCACGTCGAGCACATCGGCTTGGAACTGGCAGAGCACGTCCATGACGCTTGCTCCACCGTCCACGCGGAGCTCCGTGAGGGCACGACCGGATGCCGCGGTCATCGCATCGATGACATCTCGCGTCTGCCAGGCCATGGCTTCGACCACGGCGCGCGCGAAGTGTGCGCGGTTGGTGCCACGTGTGATCCCCAACACCGCGCCGCGCGCATAGGGATCCCACCACGGTGAGCCGAGCCCGGTGAGCGCGGGCACCATGACCACGCCGCGGGCATCGGGGACGCTCGCCGCGAGCGGGCCGGCCTCCGCGGCGTCATGGATGAGGCCGAGCCCGTCGCGGAGCCATTGGATGGCCGCTCCGGTCACGAAGATCGCACCTTCCAGGGCGTAGGCAACCTCGTCGGGCCCGGTCCACGCGACCGTGGTGAGCAGACCGTCGACAGGATCGGGGCGCGTCGCGCCGACGTTCATGAGCACGAACGAGCCGGTGCCGTACGTGTTCTTCGTCATGCCGGGCTCAAAGCACGCTTGACCGAACAGTGCAGATTGCTGGTCACCGGCGATGCCGCTCACTGGCACGCGCAAGCCTGCAGCACACGACGCGTCGGTGACTCCGAATCGACCACGACTCGGCCGGACCTCGGGCAAGCACGCGCGGGGGATGGCAAAGAGCGCGAGCAGGTCATCGGACCAATCCAGCGTGTCGAGGTCGAACAAGAGCGTGCGGCTGGCGTTCGTGGCGTCGGTCGCGTGTACCCCGCGGTCGTTGCCGCCGGTCAGCCGGTAGAGCAACCACGAGTCGACGGTGCCGAAGGCGAGGTTCGCGTCGGCTTCCACTCCGCCTTCGGAGAGCAGCCACTCGAGCTTCGTGGCCGAGAAGTACGGGTCGAGCACGAGCCCGGTGCGCGCTCGCACGAGTGCTTCGTGGCCGCCGATGCGCAGCTCGTCGCAGCGACCCGCAGTGCGGCGGTCTTGCCAGACGATCGCGCGGTGACGCGGCGCGCCGGTGGCGCGGTCCCACACGACGGTCGTCTCTCGTTGGTTCGTGATTCCGATCGCCGCGACCGACTGCTGTTTCCGTTCGAGTGTTGCGGCGACCTCGGCCAGCGTTGCCAGGGTGGCGGCCCAGATGTCCTCGGGATCGTGCTCGACCCACCCCGGTTGCGGGAAGTGTTGCGGGAACTCGCGATACGCCCACGCTCCGGGCCGCCCGTGCTCGTCGACGGCGAACGTGCGAACGCCGGTCGTCCCCGCGTCGATCGAGAGGACGACCGTCATGTGTGCGCCGAGCGCACGATCAGCGCGTCCGGCGCGCCGTCACTGTGAACCCCAGAAGCCCGAGTCGTCGGACTCGGGCTCCTGTGGGGATGGCACGGAGTCCTGCGTCGAGTCAGGCTCGGCTGGGGTGGCGCGAGGCGGGGGAGTCAAGCGAGCGATGAGCTCACCGGCGAGCTCGCGCTCGCCGCGGCGGAACTCGAAGACCAGCCGGTTCCCACTCGACGCTTGCAGCGAGACCTGGACCAGCGGGCGGCGTCGCTTCACGCGCTCGAGCGTGAACGTCTCGTACCGCTTCCCGATGACGAGGTCGGGTGCGTCGGGCCCGCCCCGTCGGCGGGCGAACACGAGGACGCGCCGATCCGTGAGTGCCATCACGTACTGGCGTCGGGCGAGCAGGAGCAAGGGAACTCGGGGGCGTGCTTGCACGGCCCAGCATCGGCCTGTCGACGAGACCCGCTCACCCTCGGTGAGGACGGCGCGAGCGGCGTCTTCCACCCGCTGTTTGGGAGCGCGAGCCACGCGGCGAGACTACCGGTGCCACTCAACGACCACATGATCCTCCACTCGTCGGCTCTGGCAGGTCGGTTGAGGCAGGATGGACGAGGCGCGCGATACGAAGGGATCCGATGCGCATCGGCCTGCTTACTGGTGGAGGGGACTGCCCTGGCCTCAACGCGGTGATCCGCGCCGTTGTGCGCAAGGGTGAGAGCGTCTACGGCGATGAGCTCGTCGGGTTCCGGCACGGATGGCGCGGCGTGGTCGAGGACGAGACGATGGAGCTCACCACAGATCGCACCCGGGGGTTGCTCCACCGTGGGGGAACGATCCTGGGTACGTCGCGCACGAACCCGTTCAAAGACCCCGCGCACGTGGCTGCTGTGCTGAGCACGATCGAACGCGAGCGCGTCGACGCCTTGGTGGCAATCGGGGGAGAGGACACGTTGGGGGTTGCGTGTCGCCTCGGCGACCATGGTCTCAACGTGGTTGGCGTGCCCAAGACCATCGACAACGACCTGTCTGGCACCGACGTCACGTTCGGGTTCGACACCGCGGTACAAATCGCTACCGACGCTATCGACCGTCTGCACACGACGGCTGAGAGTCATGACCGCGTCATGGTCGTGGAGGTGATGGGACGCCATGCCGGGTGGATCGCGTTCCACGCGGCGCTCGCGGGCGGAGCCGACGTCGTGCTGGTGCCCGAGGAGCCGTTCGACGTGGTGCAGGTCTGCGAGCGGCTTCGTGAGCGCCACTCACGCGGCGCGGGCTTCTCGATCGTCGTCGTCGCCGAGGGCGCGGTGCCCAAGGAAGGCACGATGGCCATCCAGGAGGCCGGCGTCGACGAGTTCGGACACGTCCGTCTCGGCGGTATCGGGAACCTGCTCGCGCCGGAGATCGAGCAGCGCACCGGATTCGAGACGCGCGTCACGATCCTGGGTCACATCCTGCGCGGTGGCACGCCGACTGCGTTCGACCGCATCCTGGCGACGCGATTCGGGCTCGAAGCGGCTGACGCCGCTCACCAGCACGACTTCGGGAAGATGGTGGCGTTGCGCGGGACCGACATCGTGCGCGTCCCGATTGCCGATGCGATCGAGCAGCTGAAGACCGTGCCTCGCTCATTGCTCGAGCACGCGGAGGTCTTCCTCGGATGAGCAAGAGGAAGCACCGCTGATGGGATCGCCGCTCGACGATCTGCTGGATCTCCTCCAGCTCGAGACGCTCGAGGAGAACCTCTTCCGCGGCGTCAGTCCCGACGAGGATCGTCAGCGCATCTTCGGTGGCCAGGTGGCCGCCCAGGCGCTCGTGGCGGCGGGGCGGACGGTCAGCGACGACCGACCGGTGCACTCGTTGCACTCGTACTTCCTCCGACCCGGTGATCCGAACATCCCGGTGATCTACGAAGTCGACCGCATCCGCGACGGAAAGTCGTTCACGACACGGCGTGTCGTCGCGATCCAACATGGGAAGGCCATCTTCAACCTCGCCGCCTCGTTCCAGGTCATGGAGGAAGGTCCCGACCACTCGATGGAGATGCCGGTCGTACCGGCGCCCGATCAGCTGCCCACGTTCCGTGAGCGGCTCGAGCCGTACTTGGATCGACTCGGCGAGAGCATGGTCGAGTGGCTCGTTCGTGAGCGGCCCATCGACTCGCGCCCCGTGCAGGACCCACACTGGCTCGAACCCGCGCCGCGTCAACCGACGCAGGACGTCTGGATCAAGACAAACGGCGAGCTCCCTGACGATCCGCTGCTGCACGCGTGTGTCGTTGCCTACGCGTCTGATCTCACGCTCCTCGACACCGCGACCCTTCCGCACGCGATCGGGTACGACGGGCGGTTCATGATGGCCAGCCTCGATCACGCCATGTGGTTCCACCGGCCGTTCCGCGCCGATGAATGGATGCTGTACCACCAGCTCAGCCCGTCAGCCTCGAACGCGCGCGGCCTCGCGCTCGGGCACGTGTTCCGCTCCGATGGGCACGTTGCCATCACCGTCATGCAGGAGGGACTTCTGCGACCGATGCACGGTACGGGAGGGGGGCCTTGAGCAGCGGATCGGATCGCGGGTGGGTCGATCTGCGCTCGGACACCGTGACCACGCCGACGCCCGCGATGCGGCGCGCGATGGCCGATGCCGAGGTTGGCGACGACGCGTACGGCGAGGATCCGACGGTGAACCGACTCGAAGCGAGAGCCGCTGAGCTCCTCGGCAAGGACCTGGCGCTCTTCGTGCCATCGGGCACGATGGGCAACCAGCTCGCGCTGCGGCTGCTAGCGCGACCCGGCTCCGAGGTCGTATGTGCCGAGCGTGCTCACGTGTACCGCTACGAGGGCGCAGCTGCGGCTCGCAACGCGGGTGTCCAGCTGCGGCCGCTTGCTGACCCTGACGGCGTGCTCGATCCCGCCCAGCTCGACGACGTCGCTGCGAACCAGGACCATCACCTTCCCCCGATCTCGGCGGTTGCGATCGAGAACACCCACATGCCGGCCAGCGGGCGGCCCTGGCGAGTCGACGAGCTCGACGCGTTGGCCAAGGTCGCCCGCCGTCACCAGGTGGGTATCCACTGCGACGGCGCACGGATCTGGAACGCCGCGGCCGCTGTCGGCGCGACGCCGGCGCAGCTCGCGACCCATTGCGACACGGTGATGTTCTGCTTGTCGAAGGGGCTCGGCGCGCCGGTTGGCTCGCTGCTCTGCGGTTCGCTCACCGTCATGACATCGGCGCGCGAGGAGCGCGCTCGCCTCGGCGGTGGGATGCGTCAAGCGGGCGTCATCGCCGCGGCTGGTCTGGTCGCGCTCGACGAGATGGTCGAGCGCCTCCCGGAAGACCATGCGCGTGCGCGGCGTCTCGCGGACGCGCTGGCCGACCGCTATCCGGGCAGCATCGATCCCGAAACGGTCAAGACCAACATCGTGTGTGCCCCCCTCGATCGCCTGCCCGACAAGATCGTCGGCCGGCTCGAGGAGCACGGCGTCCGCTGCGGCACGATCGATGCCAAGACTGCCCGCTTCGTCACGCACAAGGATGTCGACGACGACGGTATCGACCGAGCGATCACCGCGTTCGACGCGCTCACGCGATGACCCTGATTGCCGACCCGCCGGGACGCGCCCTCGCGGTGTACGCGCACCCCGACGACCCGGAGATCTCTGCGGGAGGCACCCTCGCTCGATGGGCGGATGCCGGCGCCGAGGTCTGGGTGCTCATCACGACTCGTGGCGAGAAGGGGACGATCGATCCCGACGCCGATCTGGATGCGCTCGCGCGCGTCCGCGTCGAGGAGACGGCGGCGGCGTCGGCGAAGCTCGGCTTCGCCGGACACCTCCATCTCGACTACGGCGACGGAGAGATCGCCGACAATCGCGACCTCGTCGGATCGATCGTGCGCTGCGTGCGTGAGGTGCGACCTGAGATCGTTGTCTGCCCGGATCCGACCGCCGTGTTCTTCGGCGACGGGTACTTCAACCACCGTGATCACCGCGTCACCGGTTGGGCCACGCTTGATGCCGTTGCCCCTGCGGCCGGAAACCCGCACTACTTCCCCGAGCATCGGGCCGAAGGGCTCGAAGTCCACCATGTTGGTGCCGTGTACCTCACCGGAACCCTCGAGCCGAACTGCTGGGTCGACATCACCGACACGCTCGAGCGCAAGATCGATGCCCTCTTCTGCCACGCGAGCCAGCTGACCGAGACCGGCGAGTGGTTCCGGGAGTTCCTACGCAACAGCGCCGAGGAGGCTGGTCTCGCTGCCGGCGTCGCCTACGCGGAGGGCTTTCGAAGAATTCGATTGGGGTAGATGCGGTGCCGGAGGCACTCGCCGAGTATTACGGAGCCTTCTTGCCGCGGCGCCACTCAGCCATCGCGCGCAGTACGAGGACCGCGACGATTCCTACACCGGCTGCGCCGATGACGGCCCCGATGACGGTTGCCAGCAGGCGCGACCCCGCGCAGCTGCGCGTGCAATCGATGTCGGCGATGCCGTAGCCGATCACGCCACCGAAGAACCCGGCCACGACCACGCTCACGAAGGCGAGGAGGAACGCGCTTCGCGACGGCATCGTCGGCGGGGCATCGCGCCCGATCGGCTCCTGCATCTTGCTTCGCTCTCTGCGGGGCGGGGCCCACTTTGATGGTCGACTCCGCAGGCTCCACCCGCGGGCGTTCGCTCACTGAATTGAGCGTTGCCGCTGATCGTACGGCCACGGATCGGGTCGCCCTGGTGGTCGCGCTCGCTCGGCACCGGGGTACCCGGTACCGCCCTGCGGGCCGCTCGGCTGCTCCTATCCTGAGCGGTGATGCGGGAGTGGCTCGTTGCCGGCGCGCTCGTCGAGGCACCGACGGGTGTGCTGCTCGTGCGCAACGTGCGCCGCGGCGGGCGCTCCGACTGGAGCACGCCGGGCGGCGTCATCGACGCGGAGGACGGCTCGCTGCTGGAAGGGCTCACGCGCGAGGTGGAAGAGGAGACCGGCCTGCACGTGACCCAGTGGGAAGGTCCTCTGTACGAGGTGGTCTGCGAAGCGGTCGATCTCGGGTGGACACTGCGCGCGGAGATCCATCGCGCGCTCGAGTACGAAGGAGAGCTTCGGGTCGAGGACCCGGACGGCATCGTCGTCGAGGCTGAGTTCCTACCGGTCCACGAGTGTGTCGAACGACTGGCACCAGGTGCGCGCTGGGTCCACGAGCCCCTCTGCGAGTGGTTGTCGGAGCGATGGGGACCAACGGCCGCGCGCGGCTATCGCTACGCGGTTCACGGCACGAGCCACGAGGCCCTCTCGGTGCGCCGCGCCACGACGTGACCGACGATGCGCAGCCGACGATCCTGCATGTCGACCTCGACGCGTTCTATGCATCGGTGGAGCAGGTCGACGACCCGGGTCTGACCGATCGGCCGGTGATCGTCGGAGGGCTCGGACCGCGCGGCGTGGTCGCTGCGGCCAGCTATGAGGCTCGGCAGTTCGGTGTGCAGTCGGCGATGCCCATGGGTCGCGCTCGACGGGCGTGTCCGGACGGAGTGTTCCTGGCCCCACGCTTCGAGCGGTACGAGTCGGCGAGCCGTGAGGTCATCGCGATCCTGCGGTCGTTCACCCCGCTGGTGGAGCCGCTCTCGCTCGACGAGGCGTTTCTCGATGTCGCGGGTGCGCGCCGGCTCCACGGCCCTGCGCCCGCGATTGCCGAGTCGATCCGCGCCAGCGTGCACACGAATACCGGGCTCACGGCATCGGTCGGGGTCGCGACCACGAAGTTCCTGGCCAAGATTGCGAGCGATGTGTCGAAGCCGGACGGCTTGCTGGTAGTCGAGCCAGGGACGGAGCTCGAGTTCCTGCACCCGTTGCCGGTCGAGCGGCTGTGGGGGGTGGGACCGGCGACGAGCAAGAAGCTGGCTCGATTCGGCGTGCGGACGATCGGTGATCTGGCCGCGCTTCCCGAAGAGACGATCACGGGAGCCGTCGGTGTAGCCCGTGGCCATCACTTGCACGCGCTCGCGTGGAACCACGACGAGCGCGACGTGGAGCCCGAGCAACGGACCAAGTCGATCGGTCACGAAGAGACGTTCCCCAAGGATGTCCTCGATCGAGCGATGCTCGAGCGCGAGGTCCTGCGTTTCGCGGATCGCGTTGCGTCTCGACTGCGGGGCGCGGGACTCGTTGGCCGGACCGTGCAGCTCAAGATCCGCTACTCCGACTTCCAGACCATCACGCGCTCGCGAACCCTCGCCGAGCCCACCGACCTTGCTGGTGACCTGGCGCGTACGGGTGCCGCGTTGCTCACCGCCGTTGACCTGGGGAGCGGCGTCCGGTTGTTGGGTCTGTCGGTGCAACAGCTCGACACCGCTGGCGCGATCCAGGAGGCGCTCCTGCTGGATGACGATGCGAGCCCGACCGAGAGTGCAGCCGCGCATCGGCAACGCAGTGACTTCGAACGCAGCGTCGACCGCGTGCGGGCTCGATACGGCGACGATGCGGTCGCGCCGGCTCGCCTCATGCCCGACCGAGAGAAGCGCGGATCATGACCGTACGCGTCGGCATCGTTGGTTGTGGCTTTATCGGGACCGTGCACTCGTTCGCACTCGCGGCGCTGGTCAAGGCCGGCCTCGTCGATGCCGTCGTGACCGCAACCTGCGATGTCGATGCCGAGCGTGCGGCCCGCTTGGCCGAGCCGCACGGTGCGCGTCGCTGTACCGAGGTCACCAAGCTGATCGACGCGGTCGATGCGGTCTGGGTGTGCACCTGGACCGTGGACCATCGAGCGGTCGTCGCCGCGGCAGTTGAGCGCGGTCTCGCGGTGTTCTGCGAGAAGCCGCTTGCTCCGACGATGGCCGAGTGCGAGGAGGTGGCGGTGCTGCTCGAGCGGGTGCCCCATCAGGTCGGGCTCGTGCTGCGCCATGCGCCGGTGTTCGCCGCGGCTGCTGCCGACATCTCCTCCGGGCGCCACGGTCGGCCGTTGGCCGTGCTCATGCGGGACGATCAGTTCTTCCCGATCCAGGGTCACTACTCGTCGGAGTGGCGGTCGGACGTCGCCAAGGCCGGTGGCGGCACGCTGCTCGAGCATTCCATCCACGACGTGGATGTGCTCGCGTGGATCCTGGGTGCACCCGTGTGGGTCCGGGCGGAGGTGGCCTCACGGTTTGGACATGCCGGCATTGACGACGTTGCCGCGCTCACGCTCGGCTACGACGACGGGTCGCACGCGACGTTGCTCAGCGTCTGGCACCAGGTGCTGAGCCGGACCTCGAACCGGCGACTCGAGGTGTTCTGCGAAGACGGTTTCCTCTGGGCCGATGACGACTACTTGGGGCCGCTGCACGTGGAGACGAGCGCGGGCACGTCGGTGATCCAGGGTGAGCTCCCGGACTGGGCCTCGCGCCTCGACGTGCCCGTGGAGTTCCTGGCCCCGATCGCGCAGTACGCGCAGCCCACGAAGGCGTTTCTCGACGCGGTGGCGACCGGTGGTTCCACAGCGACCGGGTGGCCCGACGCATCCACGGCGCTGGCCGCGCACCGCATCGTCGACGCGGCATACCGCTCGGCCGCGGCGGGGGGAGCGGTGAATCGCATCGGTGGCTGACCGCCGGTCTCCGAGCGGCGGTTGCTCGCGTTGAGGGGGCGTCGCGGCTGCGCGACAATGTCCCGCCGGGTCACCTGACCCGATCTCGCGAGGCGAACGAGCACACACGCATGCCACTTTCCGAGGACGAGCAGCGCATCCTTCGGGAGATCGAGGCCAATCTCTCGGTCACCGACCCGAAGCTGGTGCAGCAAGTCTCGGACACGACGCTGTACCGACACTCGGCCCGGATGATCAAGTGGGCGGCGCTCGGGCTCGTGGCTGGGCTGGCGCTGCTCGTGATGACGTTCACGAGCGTGCTGCCGCTCGCGGTCGGCGGCTTCCTCATCATGTTGTTCTGCCTGCTCGTGATCGAGCACCACGTCCGCAAGATGGGGCGCGCCGGACTGGAGAGCCTGACGGCTGCGCGTGGCGGTGCGTTCAAGGGGATGTTCGGGAACGCGGGCAAGCGCTGGCGCGATCGCTGGCAGCGCGACGACGACGCCGGCTAACGCTCGCGCGCTTGTGACCTATACGGCGTTGCAGGCGGCACGGCTCGCCGGGTGCACGCCGGCGCAGCTCGAGTACTGGGAGCGCTGCGGTCTGGTCGTTCCCGGCGCGGCTTCGCCCGGCCCGTACTCGTTCCGCGATCTCGTGGCGTTGCGGATGGTGCGGTCGCTCCTCGAGGCCGGCTTGCCTCTCGCACGCATCCGGCGGGCCGTGAACGAGCTGCTGAGCGCGGGTGAGGACATTGCCGGCCTCAGGATGGTCACCGACGGCGATCGAGTGTGGGCGTGCCGTGACGACGGGCAGATCCTGGATGCGCTCCGGCACGGGCAGTTGGCTCTCTTCGTGGCCGTCGATCGCATCGCGGCCGACGTGGAAGCCGACGTCCGGGAGTTCTCCCGGGACCGTCAGTCGTTCGTGGAAGGGCTCCGCGGTTTCGACCATCCGGCGGGCTCCGGCTGAGCCGAGGAATCGCGCCGCGCTTCTCCTCGCGGCGTCGGAGGCGGTCGCCGAAGTGGAGAGGAGCGGCCCGGCGCCTCTGGCGCCGAGAGCGGGAAGTGCTGAGCGGCAGCTGCCGCGCGCTGGCGCAACGTGGTGGGGTCGAGACGGGCACGGAGGCGGCGCACTACCCCGCTCGAAGCGTCGAGCGCGCCGCGCAGGGCGTCGACGTGACGCCATGCGTCGCGCGCGGCCTCGGGTTCCGGACGATGGGCTCCGTACTGCACGGCGCCGTACGCGTGGGCCAGGGCGCGGAGCGGTTCCTCGGTGGCTGCTCCGGCAACCGTGGGCACGCGGCGCGCGACTTCGAGGGGTGTGGCCGACGCGGGCCACGTGAGGCGCCGGTCCGCGAGGTCGTCGACCGCTTCGGACCACGCGCCGCTGATCGCGGCGGCCGGGTCGGGCCGTGATCGGCGGCGGGAGCGTCGACCCGCCTTCAACCCGACGATGATCACGAGGGGTGCCACAACGAGCAGGACGACCGCGAGCACGAGCGCGAGTAGCCACGATGTGCTGTTCCCGGTGTCGTCCGCGGCGGTTGGGTCGGGGTCGACGGTGACGCCGCTCCCGGGTCCGGTCACCGGCGTGGTCGGGGGAGCGACCGTCGGCGTGGTCACCCCGGTCTGATCGGGCGTTTCCGATGTCGCCGGTGTCGTCGGCGGCGTGACGGCGTCCTCCTCGCCGGGGAGGTCGCTACCGCCAGGATCGGTGCTCGGCGGCGTGGGGTCGAACGCGTGGGTCCATCCGATCGACTCGCCGAGCCACACCTCGGGCCACGCGTGCGCGTCGAGGTTCGTCACGCGGTACACGCCGTCGACGAGCTCACCGGGCGTGAATCCCACCGCGACTCGAGCGGGGATCCCCGCGGCACGCGCCATCGTTGCGTACGCGCTCGCGAACTGGACGCAGAACCCCTTGCGCTCCTCGAGGAATCGTGCGATGACGTCTTCGCTGTCGCCGAGATCCGTGTTCGGGTTGTAGACGAACGCACCCTCGGCACGGAAGAAGTCGCGCAACGCGGACGCCTTCTCGTACGGCGTCACCAGCCCATCGGTCAGGCGTTGCGCCTCGGCGATCACCGTGAGGGGGAAGTCGTCGGGCAGCTCGGTGAAGCGCTCGAGCTCGGCCGGTACGGGGTCAGTCGTCGCGTCGGCGTCGCCGGGCGCGATCTGCGGATCGGGCGCGTCGGACACAACCGTGTACCGGAGGCCCGTGACGGTCCGATCCAGGGTCACGAGTGTCGTCGAGGACCGAACCACGAGGACGTCCTTCTGGCTCACGCTGACCGGTTCGTACGCGGCCGGCATCCAGCGCTCGCCGAGATCCCTGATTCGATACTCCTGGGGCAACGGCGCCTGCGCGTCGGACTCGTCGAGCCCCTCGGCCACGGCCGCGTCGCCTTCGGCGGTCAGCGTCCACTGGCCTCCGCCGATCGATCGGTAGTCATCGAGTGCGACGATCCGCCAATAGTCGGCGCGCGGTGCCTTCACCGTGAACAGGATTTGCCGTTCGCCCTGCTTGAGCTTGTCGCCGACGTCGAGCAGCGGCGGGATGCTCGTGCGGTAGCTGTCGTTCGACTGGTCGCGGCCGAGGCCAGAGGTCTCGAACAGCGGCTCGTCGCCCCCTGGGAGGGCGGGCGCGGCGGCGACGCCGACCGTCACCGCGATCACGCCGACGAGCGCGCCGGCGATCAGCAACCGCGGCGCATCGACCAATCCTTGGGGTCCAAGCCGTGTGCGCCGATGTTCGAGCAGCGCTTGGTGCTGGAGCGCGAGGAAGAGGCTGCCGCACGCGCCGAACACCCCGACCACGAGCCATTGCCCGTCATCGACGCCGAGGGCAGCAACCCAGATCAGCACCATCAAGCCCGGCGCGAGCGCACCAAGGGAGACCTGGCGGCGGAACGCGAGGTCGTCGGCGACGGTCGCCGCCACCCACACGATGATCACCGCGAACAGCACCGCCCCCGGCGTGCTCGGAATCGGGACGGCATCGTTCGTGATGACGTGCCACCCGCCGGAGAGACGGGCACCGAGGTTCGAGACCCCGATCCCGGGAGCTGCGAGGAGCGCATAGAGCACGAGGCCCGCGGTCGAGCCACCCCAGGTGATCAGGTCGCTCGCTCGTCTCCACCGGGCGACCGCGCCGATCGCGTGGGGGAGCAGCGCCGCGCCGACCAGCGCGAACACGTAGGCGCCCGACTCGAAGACCCGCCCGAAGGCAAGCACGAGCGTGGCGCTGAGGGCGCCGAGCGCTACGACGAGAGGGAGCTGGCGCGGTTCCATCGCCTCGAATTGCGGGAGCTGAACGCGTTCCAAGCCGCAGCGAAGTCGGTCGACGCATCGATCACCGGCAGCACCGACGCGATCGGGTCAGAGCTCTTGCCCGTCGCGATCGTGGTGACGAGGCACCGCGGCCGCAGCAACGCCAGCGCATCGGCAAGAGCAGCGTCGAGGTATCCCGTCGCGGTGACGACCGCACCGATCCCGAGTCGGTCGCGCAGGCCGGCGACGACCTGCACCAAGTAGTCGGGTTCGCTCACCTCGACCACCGCAAGCCGCTCGAGAAGGATCTCCACCGAGCCGGGGCCGGGGCGACCGAGCACGTCACCTCGAGTCGTGAGCGCTTCGAAGGGCGCATGCGCGCGTCGGAGACTCACTGCCAGCGATGCGATCGCTTCGACCGCAGCCTCGAACGTTACGTCGTCGTGCACCTCGGGGCGCGTGTCGAGCACGAGCACCACCCGTCCCGGCGATGCGGCCTCGTCCTGGCGCACGAGCAGTTCGCCGCGGCGGGCACTCAACCGCCAGTGCACTCGCCGAGGATCGTCACCTGGCTCGTAGTCGCGCATGGCGAGAAACTCGCCGAGGGGCTCGAGCGCGGGCGCACGTGCACCCTCGGCGTGGGCCGCCGGCTCTCCGCCACCACCCCGACGCGGCGCGACCGCGGCGTGGATGCGCGGGCAGATCACGACGTCGGTGGCCTCGGCGATGACGAACGTGCGTCGCACGATGCCGAAGGGATCGGTGAGCGAGCCCACGAGCGGTCCCACGACGTGCCGACCTCGCCGTTGGGTGGGGATTCGGTAGACGGCCCGCACCGGCGCGTCCGGCTCGCTCGGCGGGAGGAGGAACCGCGCGGCGCGGCGACCGTCGTCGACGCGGTCGGTGAGCGTGAGCAGTGGGGTCTTGGTCGTGGTGAAGCCTTCGAGGACGACCCGGCCCTCGGTGCCGACGTGAAGACGAGCGGGCCGTACCGAGCGCCCGATGCGCAGCGACGGTCGCCGCACGCGGACCCAGACGAGCGCGACTCCGATGAGGAGAGCGGCGCCGATCCCGAGTCCGGCCAGCGGGCCGGCACCTAGCACGCGGCTCCCGAGCACCAGGCCGCCGGCGGTGCCGGTGAACGTCCAACCCCGGCGCGTGAGGCTGATGGATGGCTCCGCGGGTTGGTTGTTCGCCGCCATCGGGTTCAGCCCGACGCGCCGGGCACCGGTACCGACGCGAGGACGGCGCGCACGACCTCGTTGGTCGTGATGCCACGCAGCTCGGCCTCGGGTCCGAGGAGCACGCGGTGCTCGAGGACGGCCGGCGCGAGCGTCTTGATGTCATCGGGGATGACGTACTCGCGGCCTGTGCTCGCAGCGAGCGCCCGCGCCGCGCGTTGGAGCGCGAGCGCGCCGCGTGGCGAGACGCCGAGGACGAGGTCGGAGTGTCGACGCGTCGCCTCTGCGAGATCGACGATGTACGCCTGGAGTGCCGTCGCGACGTGCACGGCGACGATGGCGTCAGCCGCCGCGGCGACTTCGGCCGCTGACGCAACCGGCTCGAGCTGGTCAACCCGCGTGCGTGCCGCGCCCTGGGTCTCGAGGATCGCGACCTCGGCGTCTCGACTCGGGTATCCCATCGGCAAGCGCATGAGGAAGCGGTCGAGCTGTGCCTCGGGCAGCGGGTAGGTGCCTTCGAGCTCCACCGGGTTCTGCGTGGCGATGACCAAGAACGGCCGAGGCAGCGCGTACGTGCGGGAGTCGACCGTCACCTGGTGCTCCTGCATGGACTCGAGTAGGGCCGACTGCGTCTTCGGCGACGCCCGGTTGATCTCGTCGGCGAGCACCACGTGCGCGAACACCGCGCCCGGCCGGAACTCGAACTCGTTGGTCGAGCGGTTCCACACCGACACGCCCACGACATCGGAGGGAAGGAGGTCGGGCGTGAACTGGATGCGGTTGGCAGTCGCGGCGATCGAACGGGCCAGTGCCTTGGCCAAGGACGTCTTGCCAACGCCAGGCACATCCTCGATGAGGAGGTGGCCCTCGGCGAACAGGCACACGAGCGCCAGCCGAATCTGGTCTCGCTTGCCCTGGATGACCTGCTCGACGTTGCGCAGCAGCGCATCGAACAGCGCCGCGACGTCGACGCCGCGGGCGGTTGCAGGTTGCGCCACGTCCACTCTCCTCGTTCCCGCTCTTGGCGCCACGGCGCCGGGCCGCTCGGCCCCGGCTCAGCGGGCGCTCGCCGCTGGTCCGCGTTCGGCTGTGGGCTGCACGCAGGGTACCGGGGCGTACCGTTGGGACGTGCGCAGCACGGGGTCACGTCGATCGTGGGCGCGCGCCGTAGCGGCGGTCGTGGCCCGGCCACCGTTGTGGCCGACGGCCCTCCGGCAGCTGGTGCGGGCGAGTCGGCCGCGGTGGTGGACCCGGCCTCCATTTCTGCCCCAGCCCGACCGCGCCTACCTGCGATTTCGGTTCGAGACCCAGTACGGCAGCGACGGCGCGCCCGCGCCGGGCGACCTCGTGACGTATCTCGAGTGGTGCCGCGGGGAGGAACGGGCGAACACCTCCAGGGCGCGCGCGGCACACCGGTAGACTCCTCGCCAGTCGGGTTCCAGAGGAGGTTCCTCGAGTTGGGGAGAGCGCTGTTGCTCAACGCCAGCTTCGAGCCGCTCTGTGTGGTCTCGGCTCGCCGGGCGGTCGTGCTCGTCCTGAAAGAGAAGGCCGAGATCCTCGAGCGCAACGGCGCGGAGTTCCGCTCCGAGCGGGCGGTGGTGCCGGCGCCTTCGGTGATCCGCCTCGTCCACTTCGTACGAGTCCCGTTCCGCACCCGGGTGCCGCTCTCGCGCCGAGCCGTGTTCGCCCGTGACAGCCACCGCTGCCAGTACTGCAACCGCGGCGCCGAGAACATCGACCATGTCGTGCCTCGGTCCCGCGGCGGCACGCACTCGTGGGAGAACGTCGTCGCGTCATGTCGCGGCTGCAACGCGCGCAAGGAAGACCGCTTCGTGCACGAAGCCGGCCTCCGCCTCCGCCGCGCCCCCCAGGCCCCACACGCCGCCCTCTGGCTGATCGCCACCGTCGGCTCCCTCGACCCCGCCTGGCACGCCTACCTCCCCGAACCCCGCCAGGCCGTCCCGGCGTAAACGGGACGTGGAGGGCAGGCCCTCCCCGTCAGCCCCTCCCACGCGAAGTGTTCCGTGCGGATGGAGTCGAGCGGCGGCAAAGCCACCGCTCGGGCGCGCCAGCTGAACCCGCGTCGCTCGTGCGGCTGCATCGAGGCGGAGCGCGGGTTCCCGCACCCCCGCAGCCGGGAGACCCGGGGAACGCGGGGGACTGGGGTGGCTCGTGGGAACGGATGGGGGACGTGTGGTGGATGGGGGGTTGACCGTGGGGGAAAGTGGTCCTAATGTGCCCTGAAATGGTGGAAAGTGGAGGAAGGCCTCTCGCGGGGGCCCCACTTCCACGAGGGGACCGTGGACGCATTCTTCGGAGAGTTCTCACACTCTCTCGACGACAAGGGACGGCTGATCCTCCCGGCCAAGTTCCGTCCTGCCCTGGAGGGTGGGGCGATGCTGGCTGCCGGGCAGGCGAAGTGTCTCGCCGTCTACACCCACGGCGAGTGGGAAGGCGTCGCCACCCGGACCAAGGAGCTGGCGCGCGAGGGCGGCGAGAAGATGAAGGTCGCCCGATTCATCTTCTCCCGAGCTAGCAGCGTCACCCCCGACACGCAGGGGCGCGTGTTGATTCCGCCCCCGCTTCGTGAGTACGCGGGCCTCGAGCGCGACGTCTACGTGATCGGCAACGCGACACACATCGAGATCTGGGACGCCGAGCTGTGGCGCGAGCAGTGCGCAGAGGGATCCGCGCTGCTTGCAAGCGACAGCACGCTGCCCGGGATCCTGGTCTGACGAGCAACGACAGCCAACCGAAAGGAGCACTCGCGAGCGAGCGCAGCCAACAACGACCCGTACGGGTCTGCTACCAGCCCCCTGGTCGGCGCGGTGAAGCCCCTACTCCGCCCGCTTCCACCGAAGTCGATTCGGGGAGAAATCCGAACGGCACTCGTCCGTCCGGGGGGCTGGTAGCAGACCTGGCGGGTTCCGAGGCGACAGCCCCGCAGCGTCGGTCGGTGGCAGAGGACACGTCATGGGTCATTTCGCACACACATCGGTGATGACCCGAGAGGTGATCGAGCTCCTCGAGCCGGTGCCCGCAGGGTTGGTCGTGGACGCGACCGTCGGGGGCGGCGGACATGCACGAGCCCTCCTGACAGCACGACCCGACCTCCGCCTCCTCGGCCTCGACCGTGACCTCGATGCCGTCACTGCCGCAACCGCGGCGCTGGCGGAGTTCGGGGAGCGGGCCCGGGTGGTGCACGGCGGCTTCGAGAACCTGGCAACGATCGCAAGCGAGGCGAGCGAGGGGATGGTCATGGGAATCCTGTTTGATCTGGGTGTCAGCAGCCCGCAGCTCGATTGGCCCGAACGCGGCTTCTCGTACTGGGGCGAGGCGCCCCTGGACATGAGGATGGACGCCGCACAAGAGCTGACCGCGGCGATGGTGGTCAACGAGTACGCCGAGGCGGATCTTGTCGCGGTGCTCGAGCGGTACGGTGAGGAGAAGTTCGCCCGCCGAATCGCCGCGCAGATCGTGGCGCGGCGGCCGCTCGAGACCACTGCCGACCTCGTTGCGGCGGTGAAGGACGGGATCCCGGCGCGGGCGCGTCGACGCGGTCCTCACCCCGCACGTCGCACATTTCAGGCGTTGCGCATGGAGGTGAACCAGGAGCTGCCGAACCTCGCGTCCGGCCTCGACGAGTCGGTGCACCTCCTCGCGCCTGGCGGCCGCATCCTCGTGCTGGCGTATCACTCGCTCGAGGACCGCATGGTCAAGGAGCGCTTCGCGCGTTGGACAGGTGCGAGCGAGCAGCCTCGCGGGTTCCCGGTCGAGCCGACCCGCAACGCGCTCGTGCGGCTGTTGACGCGCCGACCGCTTCGGCCCGGCCCTGACGAGGTGGCTGCCAACCCGCGCTCGGAGAGCGCACGGCTGCGCGCGGCGGAGAAGGTCGCCGCGACGGTCGAGTCATGACGGCAACCGCAGTCCTCACACGTCCGGCGACCACCCGCGCCCGCAGCGGCGACCGATCGCAGCGCGCGGCCACGGCGGTCGCGTTCCCTTCGACGTGGGGGCCGTGGCGCGCGCCTGCGCCGCGACCGCAGCTGCACGTCGTCCCGGCACGGACACATGCGCGCCGGCGTCGGCGCACGATCGTCGGCGCGTGGGCGGTGGTGCTCACGCTGCTCACGGTCGTCGGATTCCACGCGTTGCTCGCGCAGAGCCAGATCGCCCTCGCCCGCTTGGAAGAGCGCACTGCGGCGGCCGAGCGTCGATACGAGAACGCACGATGGAAGTACGCCCAGGCCGCGTCTCCGGCACAGATCACCGCCCGCGCTCGCGAGCTCGGGATGTTGTCGCCTGGAGGCCCGCCGACCCCGGTCCTGATCGCGGGAGAGGTCCCCGAGGCACCGGACGCGCCCACGACGACGCTGAACGGCTGGACCGACGTGAAGCCGACGCTCGGCGCCAACGGGTGAGCCCAGGACCTTGACGACGCTCCTGCCCGATCGTCGCACTCTCCCTCCGGCACGACCCCCCGTGCCCACGAGGCGGACGCCGGCGGCGCCGGCGGCCGCTCCGCGCGCGCACTCGGCGCGCGAGAGCCGGGCCCGACACCGTGCCGGACGCGCGCGGCGACCGCCTTCGCCGCGTCGGCGACTCCAATGGTTGTTCGTCGCGATGCTGATGATCTTCTCGCTCATCGGTGTGCGCCTGGTGGACCTCCAGGCGCACGACGGCCAGCACTATCAGCAGCTCGGTCTCGACCAGCGTGTTCACAGTGTGACGCTGGCGGCGGAGCGAGGCAGCATCTTCGACCGCAACGGGAACGACCTCGCGCTGTCGGTCTCTCGCTCGAGCATCTGGGCCGACCCTCGCATGATCGACGACGCGCCGGGCTACGCGGCGCGGCTCGCCCCGTTGGTCGGCGTGGACGCCGCGACCCTCGAGGGGCGCTTTGTGCAGAAGAACCTCGGGTTCGTGTACATCGCCCGTCAAGTGGAGCCGGAGGTGGAGCGTCAGGTGCGTGCGCTCGACCTGCCCGGGGTCGGCTTCGTGCCCGAATCCAAGCGCTACTACCCGGCTTCGCCGCTGGCGGCGCCGCTGCTCGGATGGGTGGGGATCGACAACAACGGCCTCGGCGGGCTCGAGGTCGGAGCCGAGTCGGTGCTGGCCGGGAAGGCCGGGCACATGAGGGTCGAGCAGGACGCTCGCGGGCGCAACCTGCCTGATGGCGAGCGCCGAGTACGTCCGGCTGAGCGTGGGTCCGACCTCGTGCTCACCATCGACGAGTCGTTGCAATTCGAAGCCGAGCGCGTGCTCACCGAAGAGGTCGATCTCGCGCGGGCCAAGGGTGGCACGGTCGTCATCGCAGACGTGCGCACCGGCGACATCCTTGCGATGGCATCGGTCGACGGTGCGATCACCGACGTGCCGGCACATCCCGCGTACGCGGGTTCGAACAACCGTCCGCTCACCGACGTGTTCGAGCCGGGGTCGACGGCCAAGGTCGTCACGATCGCCGCGGCGCTCGAAGCCGGGCTGATCAGCCCGAGCACCGTGCTCGAGGTGCCTTCTCGGATCGAGGTCGATGGCGAGGAGTACGCCGACGTGAAGAGCCATCCGACCGCGATGACCGTCGCCGACATCGTGCGCGAGTCGTCGAACGTGGGGACGATCCTCATCGCACGCACCCTCGGCGAGGAGCGCTTCGACGCCGCGCTGCGGTCCTTCGGCTTCGGCTCGTCGACTGGTCTCGGGTTCCCTGGCGAAGCGTCGGGGATCTTGCTGCCGCTCGACGAATACAACGCGACGAGTCTGGCGTCGATGCCGATCGGCAGCGGCATCGCCGTGACCGCGATGCAGATGCTCGATGTGTACCTGACGATCGCCAACGACGGTGTGGCGCGCACCCCGCGCCTGATCGCGGCCGCCATCGACGCGGACGGCGAGCGGCACGAGGCGAAGCTCGGTGACACCCGCCGCGTGGTCTCGGTGGAGACCGCACGGGCCATGCAGGTGCTGCTCGAAGCGGTCGTCGCTGGGGGGACCGGCACCAAGGCCCAGATCGTCGGATACAAGGTGGCGGGCAAGACGGGGACGGCGCGCAAGCCGCCCTATGACACACCGCCGTACAAGTACGTCGCTTCGTTCGCCGGATTCGCGCCCGCCGACTCACCGCACCTCGCGGCCATCGTCGTCCTCGACGAGCCGAGCAACAACTACAGCGGTGGTCAGGTCGCGGCGCCGGTGTTCGCACGAATCATGCAGCACGCGCTCGCGGTCGAGCATGTGCCGGCGTCGGCCTGATGACCGTGGGGGGGCGTGAGAGGTGGGCCGGTACCCTGACCTCGGTTGCGGACGCAAGGGGGAAAGGACCGCGCGCGTGCACCTGAAGGAGCTCCTGGACGGCGTCGAGGTGCTCGCGCTGCGAGGTGATCCGGGCGTGGACGTCCACTCGCTCACGCACGACAGTCGCCAGGTTCGCCCCGGCGCATGCTTCGCGTGCGTGATCGGAGCGACGACGGACGGCCACGCGCATGCCCCGGCGGCGGTCGCAGCCGGCGCGGTGGCCTTGCTGGTCGAGCGCGAGCTCGACCTGGGCGTCGCTGAGGCCGAGGTTCCCAACGTGCGGCGAGCGCTCGGTCCTGCCGCGGCGCGCTTGCACGGGTTCCCGTCGCAGGCGATGCGCTGCTTGGGTGTCACCGGCACGAACGGCAAGACGACGACGACGTATCTGCTGGAGGCGATCGCCCGTGCCTCCGGTGAACGGGTCGGCCTGGTCGGTACGACCGGCGCCCGAGTGGATGGCACGTCCGTGCCGCTCGCGCACACCACTCCGGAGGCGACGGAGCTCCAAGAGCTGCTCGGTCAGATGCGTGATGCGGGCGTGACCACCGTGGCGATGGAGGTGTCGTCGCATGCGCTCGATCAGCACCGCATCGACGGCACTTGGTTCGCCGCGGTTGGCTTCACGAACCTGACGCACGAGCACCTCGACTACCACGGCACACTCGAGGCGTACTTCGAAGCCAAGGCCAGCCTGTTCCGGCGCGATCACGCCGCGGCCGCGGCCGTCGGCCTGGACGACCCGCACGGTCGTGATCTCTTGGAGCGCGTACGCGCTGAAGAACTACCCGTCGTCACGTTCGCGCTCGATGCGACGGATGCCGACCTCACTGCCGAGGCAATCGAGCCCGATGGCGCGCGCGTTCGATTCCTGCTGCGCGACCGGCGATCCGACGAGGCCGTGCCGATCGATCTCCCGCTACTCGCGCGCTTCAACATCGCCAACGCCCTCGCGGCCGCGGCAGTGGCGCGCGCCGGGGGGTTCGAGCTCGCAAGCGTTGCCCAGGGTCTCTCGACCGACATCGTCGTACCCGGGCGGTTCGAGCAGGTGGATGTCGGCCAGCCCTTCCGCGTGCTGGTCGACTATGCCCACACGCCCGACGCGCTCACGACCGCGCTCGCGGCAGGCCGGTCGCTTGCCGGCTCCAATCGAGTGATTGTGGTCTTCGGGTGCGGCGGCGACCGGGACCGCGACAAGCGGCCGCTCATGGGACACGTCGCAGCTGCCGGCGCGGACCTCGCCGTGCTCACGTCGGACAATCCGCGCGGGGAAGACCCGGCCGCGATCGCTGACGATGTGCTCGAAGGTCTCCGAGTCGGCCCCGCCGACGTGCGTGTCGAGCTCGACCGCGGGGTTGCGATCAACCTCGCGCTTCACTCCGCCGAGGCCGGCGACGTCGTGGTGGTCGCAGGCAAAGGCCACGAGGCCGAGCAGACGGCCGCGGGTGTGGCGACGCCGTTCGACGATCGCGCTGTGGTCCGTCACGAGCTCGAGGCAATGTCGTGGACCTGACCGCGCACGAGCTCGCGGCGGCAACCGGCGGCGAGATCGTGGCCGGCTCGGCCGACGCCACGGTGACGTCGGTGACGATCGACTCGCGCCGATTGAGTCCAGGAGCCCTCTTCGTCGCACTCAAAGACGCGCGCGACGGCCATGAGTTCCTCGACGCCGCCTTCGCGGGCGGTGCGACCGTCGCGCTGGTCGATCGTGACGTCCGGGTGTCCGCGGGCGCGACCGTCGTCAAGGTCGACGACACGATGGTCGGTTTGACCGCCCTTGCCGGTGCGGCCCGCGCTCGGATCCCCGACGCGGTCGTGGTCGGAATCACGGGTTCGGCGGGCAAGACGGCCACGAAAGATCTCACCGCCGCAGCGCTCGCTAGTTCTCATCGCGTCCATGCGAGTCCGGCGTCGTTCAACAACGAGGCCGGCGTGCCGCTGACACTGCTTGGTGCACCGCCGGACGTCGAAGTTGTGGTCACAGAGATGGGAGCTCGGTTCCCCGGCAACATCGAGCACCTGGCCGCGATGGCGCAGCCGCAAGTCGGCGTGATCACGCACATCGGACTGGCACACGCCGAGCATCTCGACGGGAGAGCCGGCATCGCCGAAGTCAAAGGCGAGCTGTTGGATGCCTTGCCGGTCGATGGCTTCGCCGTCCTGAACGCCGACTGCGATGCCAGCGTCGCGTTGGCCCGGCGCACGCAGGCCCGCGTCGTGCGCGTTGGGCGCGCACCAGCGAGCGATGTGCGCATCACGTCGGTTCAGCTCGACGACGAGCTCCGCCCCCGATTCTCCCTCGAAACGGGCTGGGGCACCGCTGACGTGATGCTCGCGCTGCGCGGCGAGCACCAGGTCGAGAACGCGGCGCAAGCCGCCACGGTCGCGCTCGAGCTCGGAGCGCCCCTGGAAGCCGTCGTGTCGGGGCTCGCCGGAGCGCAGACGGTGAACCAGCGCATGGAGCTGGTGCGCACGAGTCAGGGCGTGCTCGTCATCAACGACGCGTACAACTCGAGTCCGACGTCGGCCGCGGCCGCGGTGCGCTCGCTCGCAGCTCTCGACGTGCCCGGTCGGCGCGTGGCGGTGCTCGGCGAGATGCTCGAGCTCGGCACCGAATCCGACCACGAGCACATGGCCCTCGGCGCGCTTGCCGCCGAGATGGGGATCGATGCGGTCGTCGCCGTCGGCCGCCCGGCCCCGCAGATTGCTGCCGGAGCGCGGGGTGGTCGGGTCATCGTGACGACCGTCGCCGATCCCGTCGAAGCGTCTGCATTCGTGGCAGGCGAGGTGCACGCAGGTGACGCAGTGCTCGTCAAGGCGAGCCGGGCGATCGGGCTCGAGCGCGTCGCCGACGACCTCGTGCACGGCGAGCGCGTCCGATGATCGCCCTCCTCATCGCAGTCGGTGTCTCGTTCGGTACCGCGGTGTTCGGAACGCCAATGCTCATCCGAGTGCTGCGCAGTCGCGGGATCGGTCAGCTCATCCGTGACGATGGCCCGTTCACGCATCCGCACGCGGGCAAGGCCGGCACCCCCACGATGGGCGGCATCGCGATCGTCGTCGGGGCGTTGTTCGGCTACGCGGCCGCCCACATCCGTGGCGAGGAGCTGAAGTTCGCGCGCACCGGCCTGACGCTGATGGGTCTGGTCGTTGGCATCGCGCTCGTCGGGTTCGTCGACGACTACCTCGCCGTGCGTAGGGGCCGGAACCTCGGCTTGCGAAAGAGCGGCAAGACGGCTGGCGAGCTGCTCGTCGCCAGCGGCTTCTCGCTGCTCGCTCTCAACTGGGTGATGGCGTCCACGAACCTCTCGTTCACGCGCCCGATCGATCTCAACCTGGGCTCGACCGCTTGGTTCTTCTTCGCGGTGTTCGTCATCGTCAGCACGTGCAATGCCGTGAACCTGACCGACGGACTCGACGGACTGGCAGCCGGCGCCGCGACGCTCACGTTCGGCGCGTTCATGATCATCTGCTTCTGGCAGTTCCGCCACGTCGGCATCTACAACGTCGAGCGCGCGTCCACGATCGACATCGCGGTGGTCGCGGCCGCGCTTACGGGTGCGTGCGGCGGCTTTCTGTGGTGGAACGCCGCGCCGGCGCGCATCTTCATGGGCGACACCGGCTCGCTCGCGATCGGCGGTGGGATAGCTGGTCTCGCTCTGCTGTCGAACGTCGTCTTGCTCTTGCCGATCCTGGGTGGCCTCTACGTGATCGAGACCCTGAGCGTGATCGCCCAGGTGATCTCGTTCCGCGGTTTCCACAAGCGCGTGCTGCGGATGGCACCGATCCACCATCACTTCGAAGTCGTTGGTTGGCCCGAGTTCACCGTGATCGTGCGCTTTTGGTTGTTCGCCGGCGTGTGCGTGGCGCTCGCCCTCGGCCTGTTCTACGCCGACTTCATCAACATTCCGGGAGCGATCGACTGATGGAGATGCAGCGCAGGCGTAGCCGAGGAACGGAGCGAAGTCGTGCTCGGACGAGCGGGACGGCGCAGTGGAGCGACCCACAAGGCCGAGCCGGGACGCCGGAGCGGAATCGACCCGAGGGGATGGCCGAGGTAGTGGTTGTCGGGCTTGCGGTGACGGGGGATGCGCTCGTGCGCTTCCTGACCGGGCGTGGCGACGAAGTCACCGTGATCGAGGACTCGCCCGGGTCGGGACCGGAGTACGCAGCACGGGTACAGCAGGCGCGGTCCATGGGTGCCGACGTCGTGGAGCGTCCCGGCGCGGCGCGGACCAGCGCCCTCGCGGCCTCGGTCGATCTCGTGGTGCCGAGCCCTGGGGTACCGGATCGCCATCCCGCGGTGGTCGGCGCGCGGCGTGGCGGCGTGGCGGTTCGCTCGGAGATCGATCTCGCGGCTGAGGTCGCGGCGGGGCGCGGCGGCCCGGATCTCGTGGCCGTCACGGGAACGAACGGCAAGACGACCGTCACGACGCTGACGGCATCGATGCTCGCGGCGGCCGGCGTGCGTGCGGCCGCGGCAGGCAACATCGGCCGACCTCTGCTGGAGGCGGTCATGGACGACGTCGACGTGGTCGTGGCCGAGGTGTCGTCCTTCCAGCTCGCGTTCACCACGCCGGTCTTTCGGCCGCGCGCCGCGACCTTGCTGAACCTGGGTGCGGATCACCTCGACTGGCACCGCACGTTCGATGCCTATGCGCACGCCAAGCTCAACGTGTTCGTGCATCAAGGCGACGACGACCTCCTTGTCTTCAACGCCGATGACCCGGTGGTAGCCGGGCTCGCCTCGGGCGCGCGAGGCCGACGGGTGCCGTTCTCCGTCGCGTCCGGAGCCGCGACCGGTTACCGGGTCATTGACACCGCGGACGGCTCGATGCTCGTGACCGATCGAGATGATGAGCTGATCGCGCTCGAAGCGCTTCCTCGGCGTTCGTTGCCCGACGTGGCCAACGCACTCGCCGCCGCCGCGCTCGCGCTCGATCTCGGTGTCTCGATCGAAGCCGTCCGAGGCACGCTCACGACGTTCAACGGCCTCGCACACCGCATGCAGCCGGTGACCGAGCATGCGGGTGTCCGATACATCGATGACTCGAAGGCGACGAACGTTCACGCGACGCTCGCCGCCGTCCGTGACCTCGACCGGGTCATCCTCCTCGCGGGCGGGCGCAACAAGGGCCTCGACCTCGGTGAGCTGCGCGCGCTCGCGCCGCGGCTTCGCGCAGTGGTCGCGATCGGGGAAGCGGCACCGGAGGTGGCAGAAGCGTTTGCGGATGCCGTGCAGGTGGTCGTGGCGGACTCGATGCGCGATGCCGTGCGGGCCGCGCGTGACCTGGCCGAGTCGGGGGACACGGTGTTGCTCTCTCCTGCGTGCGCGTCGTTCGACTGGTATTCCTCGTACTCGGCTCGCGGCGACGACTTCGCCCGTGAGGTGCGAGGCCTCGTGGAGGTGGACGGATGACGGCTCCCCGCACCGCCGCCCGTCCGGGCACGTACGTGATGCTCGTGGCGACGATCGCCGTCCTGAACGTCGTCGGCGTCGTCATGGTGCTGTCCGCGTCCTCCGTGTTCTCGCTCGAGAGCCATGGCTCGGCCTGGTACACGTTCACGCGCCAGGTCGCGTGGACGTTGCTGGGCGTGATCGGCTTCGCCGTCACTCTGCGGATCGACTACCGGCGCTGGCGTCGGGTGGTCGAGCCGCTGCTCGTCGTCACGGGCGTAATGCTCGTACTGGTCCTCGTGCCGCCGTTCGGTCTCGAGGTGGCCGGCGCGCGCCGCTGGTTGGGTGTCGCGGGGTGGAGCGTGCAGCCCAGCGAGCTCGCCAAGCTCGCCCTCGTGCTGTTCGCGGCCGAAATCCTCACGCGTCGCGAGCACGAGGTGCTCGAGTGGCGGCGAGTGCTCCGACCGGTGCTGTTCGTGCTCGGCGGCTTCGCCGTGCTGGTATGCATGGAGCCCGACCTGGACTCGGCGCTCCTCATCGCCCTCATCGTGGGGACCGTTCTGATGGTGGGTGGCGTCCGAATCGCGCACCTGGCTGCGGTGGGCGGCACCGGCGCCGCTGCCGCGGCGGTCTTCACGCTGTCGACCGGTTACCGACGCGACCGCCTCCTCACCTTCCTGAACCCCGCGGCCGACGCGGCCAACACCGGGTACCAGGCCACCCAGAGCTTCATCGCACTGGGCAGCGGGGGAATCAGCGGGGTGGGGCTCGGGGCCGGGCGCGCCAAGTGGCTCTTCCTTCCCAACGCGCACACCGACTTCATCTTTGCCGTCATCGGTGAAGAGCTGGGGTTGATTGGCACCTTCATCGTGCTCGTGCTGTTCATCGCCTTCGTCATGCTCGGAACAATCACTGCGATGCGGGCGCCCGATCGGTTCGGGACGCTCCTTGCCGCAGGGATCACGGTGTGGATCGGCGCGCAAGCCGCGGTGAACATGGGCGGGGTCGTCGGCTTGATGCCCGCATCGAGCGTGCCGCTGCCCTTCGTGTCCTTCGGTGGTTCGGCGCTCGTCGTGACGATGGTGGGCGCGGGGATCCTGGCCAACGTGGCTCGGCAATCGCGATGACCACGAAGGATGCACCCGTGTTCGCGCTCGTGACCGGCGGTGGCACCGGTGGTCACGTGTACCCGGCGATCGCGGTGGCGCAGGAGCTTGTTCGGCGCGGCCACCCGAAAGAGAGCGTCTACTTCGTCGGCGCGCAACGGGGCCTGGAGGCCACCGCGGTGCCTGCCGCCGGCTTCACGATCGATCTTCTCCCCGGTCGCGGCATCCGACGCAGCCTGCGTCCTGCTGCGCTGCGGGACAACGTGAGTGCCCTCTTCGGCGCGTGCCGGGCGTTCACGAAGGCGTTCCGGCTCGTGGGTCGGGTACGACCGCGGGTCGTCTTCGGCGTCGGCGGCTTCGCATCCCTGCCCTGTGTGGTCGCGGCGCGATTGCGACGGGTCCCGGCGGTGGTGCACGAGCAGAACGCAGCACCCGGCCTCGCGAACAGGATCGGCGTTCGTCTCGGCGCGCGCCCTGCGGTTTCGATTCCGGGGACGCGCTTGCGGGGAGCGGTCGTCACCGGCAATCCGATTCGACCGGAGATCTCCGCCGTCACCCGAGCGCTGGCTGCGCCACCGCTGGTCGCGGTGTTCGGCGGCAGCCTCGGCGCGCAGCGGCTCAACGACTCGGCCGTGGCCCTCGCTGCCCTCTGGCGTGACCGCGATGACATCGAGGTGCTGCTCGTCACAGGGCGGCGCGATCATGAGCGGTCCTCGGCGCGGCTCCGCGCGGTCCGTGGCCCGGAGGACCGCCTGCCCTTCCAGGTCGTGGCGTACGAAGAGCACATGGAGGGCGTGTACGCACGCTCGGCATTGGTCGTGAGTCGGGCCGGTGCGGTCACGGTCGCGGAGCTGGCAGCCACCGGCACGCCGGCGCTGCTGGTGCCGTTGCCCGGCGCGCCCCACGACCATCAGACGCGAAATGCCGAGACCCTGGTCGCGGCAGGGGCCGCGGTGCTGGTGCCCGACGGCGAGCTCGACGGTGTTCGCCTCGCGGCAGCGGTCGACGAGCTGCTCGTCGACCAGGGACAGCTCGCTGCGATGTCGTCGGCCGCGCGATCGCTCGCGCGCCCTGATGCTGCGCAGAGAGTCGCTGATCTCGTGGAAGAAGTCGCCCGTGCCGCCTGACCTCGACCTCTCGAATGCGCGTGCCCTCCACATCATCGGAGTTGGTGGCGCCGGCATGAGCGCGATCGCCGCTGTCCTTGCGCGCATGGGGCACCGCGTGAGCGGGTCCGACCTCAAGGAGTCCGCGCGCACCGAGCGGTTGCGCGCGATGGGCGTCGATGTCGCTCTCGGCCACGACGGTTCGAACCTTCCCGCGGCGCTCGACGCCGTCGTGGTCTCGACCGCAGTGCCGCCGACGAATCCCGAAGTCGTCGCCGCGCTGGAGCGTGAGATCCCGGTCCTCCGACGGGCCCAGGCGCTGGGGGCGATCGTCGCAACTCGGCGAGGCATCGCGGTCGCCGGTAGCCACGGAAAGACCACGACATCGTCGATGCTGACCCTGTGCCTGCGCGCCGCCGGTTGGCACCCGAGCTTCCTCATCGGGGGAGACCTCAACGAGGTCGGGACGAACGCGGCGTACGACACGGGTGAGTGGCTCGTGGTCGAGGCCGATGAGAGCGACGGCACGTTCCTCGAGCTCGAACCGGAGGCGGGCATCATCACGAACGTCGAGGCCGACCACCTCGACCATTACGGCGACTTCCCGCACCTCGTCGCTGCGTTCGCGAGCTTCCTCGAGCGAGTGCCGGGTCCGCGGGTGGTGTCGGCCGACGATGCGGTAGCCCGCGACATCGGTTCTGCGCATCCGGGCGTCCTCACCTTCGGGACGGCCGAAGACGCTGACTACCGCATCCAGCGTTACGTGGGGGAGCGTGCCGGCAGCACGTTCGATCTTGCGCGGGACGGCCACGTGATCGGCACGATCGAGTTGCCGGTGCCCGGTGCCCACAACGCGTCCAACGCGACGGCGGCCGCAGCGCTGGCGTTGGAGGTAGGGGTTCCGTTTGACGCGGTGCGTTCCGCGCTCGCGGGCTTCGGTGGCGTCGCCCGTCGTTTCCAGTTCCGTGGCGAGGTCGCCGGCGTCACGCTCGTCGATGACTATGCGCACATCCCCGGCGAGGTGACCGCGATGGTGCGAGCCGCCCGCGAGGGCGACTGGAAACGAGTTGTCGTGATCTTCCAGCCTCACCGGTTCACTCGCACTGCGCGTCTGTGGCGCGACTTCGCCGACGCGTTCGTGAACGCCGACGCCGTGGTGCTCACCGACGTGTACGGGGCCGGCGAGGTACCGCAGCCCGGTGTGTCGGGTCGGCTGCTCGTTCGCTCGGTCCTCGACGCGCACCCAGAGCTCCCGGTCACATACCTGCCCCGCCACGCGGATGTCGTCAAGCACGCACTTCACCTCGCGCGTCCTGGTGACGTGTTGCTCACGCTCGGCGCGGGAGACATCACGACCGTCCTCGACGAATGGCTGGGCTCCGAGGTGGTGTCGTGACGCTCGCGGAGATCGCGGATGCGCTCGAGGCGCGCGTGCCCGGCGGCGTCACCCGCGACGCGCGCATTGCCGAGTTCACCACGTACCGAGTGGGCGGCCCGGCCGCGGTGCTCGTCCGGGTGGCGAACGAGGCCGCCCTGCGGGAGGTAGCGGCCGTGCTTGCATGCCCGCAGCCGCCGGTGCTCATCATCGGGCGCGGCTCGAACCTGTTGGTCGCAGAGGCCGGGTTCCCCGGTGTCGGGTTGGTGCTCGATGGGGCGTTCGAGGAGGTCAACGTCGACGCCCAGTCGGGACTCGTGCGCGCCGGGGGAGCAACCGCGCTGCCCGTGCTCGCTCGCCGGGCCGCTGCGGCGGGTGTGGGCGGCCTGGAGTTCTTCGTCGGCATCCCCGGCTCGGTCGGGGGCGCGGTGAAGATGAACGCAGGCGGCCACGGCCGCGAGACGAGCGACGTGCTCGTGCGCGTCTGGCTCTTCGACGTGTTCGGTGCTCCCGACGCACCGATCGGTGAGCGAGCCGCGAGCGACCTTGCCCTGGCATACCGGCATTCGAACGTTGGGCCCGCCCACGTCGTGGTGAGTGCCGAGGTCGTCGGTGAGCCTGATGACGTCGCGAGCTGCGAGGCGCGCATCGCCGAGATCGTCCGCTGGCGGCGTGAGCACCAACCGGGTGGGTCGAACGCCGGATCGATCTTCCAGAACCCACCGAACGACTCCGCCGGGCGGCTGATCGACGCCGCCGGCCTCAAGGGGCTACGCGTCGGCGGTGCCTTCGTGTCGCCGAAGCACGCCAACTTCTTCCAAGCCGAGCCGGGAGCGACGGCCGACGACGTGGCTCAGCTGGTGGAGACCGTGCGCGAACGCGTGGCCGCGACCATGGGCGTCGCGCTCGTCCCCGAGCTGCGGATGGTCGGGTTCCCTCACCGAGACCAGGAGGACGACGGATGACCACCAACGCACCACCGCGACCGCGCAGGATGCCGCGTCGGACCGCGCCGCCGCGCTCCCGACCCCATCCGCGCCCGAGACCACGGCCGCGTCCAGCGATGGAGCCGCGACTTCGGGACAGACGTGTCGCTGTGATCCGTGAGGCGGGCCGAAGGCGCCTGCGTCGACTCCTCTGGGTGCTCGGCGCGGTGGCCGTTGCTGCCGCGGCAACCGGCGCGGTGCTGTCGCCGATCCTCGATGTCAACCAGATTGCAGTCGTGGGGGTCGACGGCGCCCACGGCCCCGAAGTCCGCGCCGCGGCCGGGGTCGCGCGCGGCGCACCGTTGATGCTCGTCGATACCGGAGCCGCCACTGAGCGCATCGAGAACTTGGCCTGGGTCGACGAGGCTCGGGTGAGCCGTCAGCTGCCCGGCACGTTGCGGGTCGAGATCACGCCGCGGTTCCCCGTCGCGTGGCGACCCGGCGATCCCGGCGAGGTGGAGCTGATCGATCGGCGGGGTGTCGCGGTCACGACCGCGCCGGCGCCTCCGGCCGGGCTGCCCCAGCTGCAGGCCGAGGGGCCTGACGTGCCGATCGGCGCACGCATCGCGAGCGCACTCGGCAGCGCGCTGGCGCCCCAGGTGGCGACCCTCGTGGTCGCCGGTGGCCACGGGCGGCTGCTCCTCGTCACCGGACCCGAGGTGCGTCTGGGCGAGGCCAGCGACCTCGCGGGGAAGGTGCGGGCCGCGGCCGCCGTCCTCGACGCTCTGAACGGCTTGAACGTCAACTACATCGATGTGCGGGTGCCCAGCGCGCCCGCCACCGGCTGAAGGACAGGGAAGCGTGGAGACCATGGAACCCGACGGGGCTAAGGTGGAAGCCGGCTCGACGCCGGTGCCGCACCCCGTGGCCGCCGACTCGGAGCCAACGGATCGCCCTCCCCCTGCCCTCGCGGCCGCCCCGGGCCCGGAGGCTCCCGAGCCCGAGATCCCTCGGATCGAGGCGCCGGGCGGCGACAATGGTGGAGTCGGCTCTCCGGGGGCGCAGAGCGGCTCACCGGCCCACCCCGCACCGCGGGGTGGTACCCCGAGTGAAAGCGGAAGGACGACCGAGATGCTGGGGGAACCGCAGAACTACCTGGCGGTCATCAAGGTCGTCGGTGTCGGCGGCGGCGGCGGGAACGCGGTCAACCGGATGATCGACGCCGGCCTCAAGGGTGTCGAGTTCGTCGCGGTGAACACGGACGCGCAGTCCCTGCTCATCAGCGACGCTGACGTCAAGCTCGACATCGGCCGCCAGCTGACCCGTGGGCTCGGCGCGGGCTCGGATCCCGAGCTCGGGCGTCAGGCCGCCACCGACCACCGCGACGAGATCGAGGAAGTCCTCAAAGGCGCCGACATGGTGTTCGTCACCGCTGGGGAAGGCGGCGGCACGGGCACCGGTGGCGCTCCGGTCGTTGCCGAGGTCGCGCGCTCGCTCGGTTCGCTCACGATCGCGATCGTGACGCGACCCTTCAGCTTCGAAGGCCGCCGGCGATCGGTGCAGGCGGATGGCGGCATCCAACGACTGCGCGCGGTTGTCGACACGATGATCGTCGTTCCCAACGATCGGCTGCTCGAAGTGGCCGATGAGAAGTCGTCGTTGCTCACCGCGTTCAAGATGGCCGACGACGTGCTGCTCCAGGGTGTACAGGGCATCGCCGACCTGATCACCACGCCAGGCCTCATCAACACCGACTTCGCCGACGTGCGCGCGGTGATGAAGGACGCGGGGAACGCGCTCATGGGCATCGGCACCGCCTCCGGCGAAGGTCGCGCGCTTTCAGCAGCACGCTCGGCGATCTCGAGCGTGCTGCTCGAAGCCAGCATCGAGGGCGCACGCGGCCTCTTGCTCAACGTGGCGGGCCCGTCCGACCTCGGTCTCTTCGAGGTGAACGAGGCGGCTGAGGTGGTCAAGGAGACGGCCCACCCGGATGCCAACATCATCTTCGGTGCCACGATCGACGATTCACTCGGCGACGAGGTCCGCATCACGGTGATCGCGGCGGGATTCGACCGTGCGGGCGAGAGCCGTGAGATCACCCGCCGCACGGAGCCGACCTTGGGGCTCGCCGACGGGCCCGCCCGCGCCGGGTTCGACGACGAGGAAGACGGCAGCAGCGACGACGACGACGACTTCGACGTGCCCGAGTTCCTCCGCTGATCAGGGGCCACCGCACCCTCTGCTGAGGCACCGGTCGGAGCTTCGATGATCGAGCTCGTCTTGGGGCGCGCACGCGCCGTCTGGACTGACCGGCGCGGCGGAGTCTCGGAGCCGCCGTACGATCGTGCCAACCTGTCGTTGCGGTGCGGCGACGACACGGCTGCTGTTCTGGAGAACCGCGGGCGTGTGGCCGACGCGCTGCGCGTCGAACCGCCCGAGCAGTGGTGGTGGCTCGACCAGGAGCACGGCCGGACGGCCGTGGTGGCAGCTGGCCCGCCGCCACGCGAAGGCGTCGTGGCTGACGCGGCAGTGACGACCCAGACCGGCGTGCCGCTTGTCGTGCTCACGGCTGACTGCGCGCCGATCGCGCTGGCGTGTGATGACGCGGCCGGCGTGGTGCATGCCGGTTGGCAGGGCTTGCTGGCCGGCGTCATCGAAGAGGCGGTGGCGACCCTGCGGGCGATCGGGAGCGGTGAGGTGCAGGCTGCGCTCGGACCGTGCATCCATCCGGCGCGATACGAGTTCGGTCCTGCTGAGCTCGATCGTGTGATCGCACGGCTCGGACCGAGCGTGGAGGCGCGCGCGGCGAGCGGTTCGCCGGCGCTCGATCTTCCCGCTGCGGTCCGGCTCGCGCTCGAACGCGCCGGGGTCACTGCGTTCACGGATGTGGATGTGTGCACGTCGACTTCGAGCAACCACTTCTCCCATCGCCGCGACGGTGAGACCGGGCGCCAGGGTCTCGTGGTTGTCCTCGACCCGTGAGCGGAGCGGCGGCGTCGGTTGAGGCGAACGTCGCATCGGTGCGAGCGCGGATCGCCGACGCGGCGCGCCGCTCAGGGCGTGATCCCGCTGAGGTGACGCTGGTCGCCGCGACCAAGACCGTTCCGGTCGAGGTGCTGGCCGCCTTGGTTGCCGCCGGGGTCGACGACCTCGGTGAGAACCGGGCCCAGGAGCTGCTCGCGAAGGCGTCGGTGCTCGCTGACGAGTCGGTTCGACCACGCTGGCACTTCATCGGGGCGTTGCAGCGCAACAAGGTGCGAGCGTTGGCTCCGTGGGTCGACCTGTGGCAATCGGTCGATCGGGAGCTCGTCGGGATTGCCGTCGCGCGTCAAGCCCCAGGTGCCCATGCGCTCGTCGAGGTGAACCTCGGAGACGAACCCACGAAGGCCGGTTGCGCGCGCGGTGAGGTCCCCCGGCTGGTTGACGTGCTGCGCGAGCTCGGCCTGAGCGTGGATGGCCTCATGACGGTGCCACCCGCGGGGTCCGACCCGCGCCGTTGGTTCGCGTCGTTGGCCGACCTTGCCGCGCGCGTTGAAGTCCCCGATCTTTCGATGGGGATGAGCGAGGACTTCGAGGTCGCCGTGGAGGAAGGCGCCACGATCGTGCGTGTCGGTCGCGCCCTTTTCGGACCGCGAGCCGTCTGACCAGCGCCGCAGGATCGTCGCGGAGCGGGGGTACTCTGGCCACACGGAGGGCGTGCAACTGCCTGCACGCGATGGTGTGGCTTCCTTGTGGCGCCGTGCGATGGTCTATCTGGGCCTTCAAGACGATGAGGACTATTCGTACGACCAGTACGGGTACGCCGCGCACGACGAAGACCCGTATGCCGGCGACGACCCGTACACCGGCGATGCGCGCCCGCCCGGGCAGGGTGGTGGCCCCGACTACGCAGAGGTCGGTGCGCGCGGCTTCCCCGAGACCCGCGACGTGCGCCCAGTCCGAGAGGCGCCGGCGTCGCCCGCGCGTGAGTACGGCGAGCCCGCGGTGCGCCCGCTCTCGCGTGACGAGCCGCCGTCGGGGGTGACCGTCACCAAGCCGGCGGTGGTGCGAGCCGTGCCGACGTCGGCGGCGCGGGTGCACGTGGTCGAACCTCACGGGTTCAACGACGCGCCGGAGATCGGCGACCGGGTCAAGGACAACCAGGCGGTGATCCTGAACCTCCAGGATGTGCCCCGCGAGCTTCAGCGCCGTCTGATCGACTTCAGCAGCGGTCTCGCGTACGCGGTCGGTGGCTCGATGTCACGAGTTGCCGATGCCGTGTTCCTCGTCACCCCTCTGAACGTTCACCTCTCCGAGGAGGAGAAGGAGAAGCTCAGGGGCCGCGGCCTGTATCGCCGCGACTAGCGCGAGACAAGGGCGGGTGCTCTGAGTGCAAGAGGTCCTCTGCAACGTCATCACGGTCTTCATCGTGCTGCTGTTCGTGCGGGCGGTGCTGTCGTGGTTCCCCGTCGAGCCGGGGTCGTTCCTGGCCCAGTTGAACGAAGTGCTGATCCTCCTCACCGACTGGGCCGTTCGCCCGCTGCGCCGCATCATCCCCCCGGTCGGGATGCTCGACATGTCGTTCCTCGTGCTGACGTTCGGGTTGTTCATCCTCAGGGGTGCGATCTGCTGAGACGGCGACCGCTGCAGTCCCGAGAATCGTTGCAGTAGCGGAGCGAACAGCCTCTTCGAACCGACTCGCCCGCTGTCACTAGCATTGTTGGCCATGGCAACCATGGACATCACGCCGCAAGAGCTCCGCGACATCGAGATCCGCGAAGCTTGGCGCGGGTACCACCGCGACGACGTCGACGAGCTGCTCGAGCGAGCTGCCGCGACGATCGAGCAGCTCGAGATGGAAGTCACGCAGGCGCGCTCGCGCGGCGGCGGTGCTCCGCTCGCGGCACCCGCGCCGATGGCCGCACCCGCCGCCCCGCAGCCCGCACCGGCGATGGTCGCCCCTCCGGTCCGTACGCCGGAGACCGATGTCATCCAGCGCACGCTGCTGTTGGCCCAGAAGGCCGCCGACGAAGCGGTCGCAGAGGCGAAGGCCAAGGCGAGCGAGATCCTCACGGAGTCAGAGGAGCGCGCGCAGCAAGTTGTCGCCGAAGCCGAATCCAACGCGCGGCGCATCGCCGACGCAGAGAAGGCGCGCCTCGAAGAGGACATTGCCCGTCTGACCGAAGCGCGTGACACGCTCACTGCCGACGTCGACGCGCTCGAGCGGTTCGAGCAGGACTACCGCGAGCGCCTGCGCCTTGCGATCCAGGCGGAGCTGGAGCTCCTGGAGGCGAGCGTGGCAGGCGAGGGCCGTCCCGAGCTGCACGAGGTGGATCTGCCCGACAGTGGGCCGTCCTGGTCGGCGTCGCAAGAGGGTGTCGCGCCCGTCGCGCCCGTCGCGCCCGCGCCGCCGTCTGCCGCGGCACCGAGCCCGACGCCGACCGTGCACATCGAGGCGGTTCCCGCATACGAGGCGGCCACGGCCGAGCCCGACTGGGATCCGGCACCCGCCGGGGGTTGGAGCGACGCGCCTGCCGCGGGCGACGACCGCACCGACCTCGGACTCGCCGTCGAAGATGACGACGACGTCGTCCCTCAAGGCGACAGCCTCGATGACGACGCGTTCTTCGCGTCGCTGCGCGAAGCCGTGCGTGACGACGCGCCGCTCGGACCGGCGCGTGAAGAGGACGCCGCCTACTTCGACGAGGACGATACCGAGGAGCACCGCCGCCTGTTCAAGCGTCGCCGCTAGCAGCTCACCTCAGGCTTTCTGCACCACCACGCGGCACTCGGCATCGCCGACGGTCAGTGTCGCCGTGGACGCATCGCCGGCGTCCTCGATCACGTCGAAGGTCACCGCGAGCACCTCGGCCATGATCCAGTCACGGTGCTCCAGCGCCGCCTCCGCGAGCTCCCCGGAGCAGTGGAGCGCCACCCGGATGCGGTCAGACAGCTCGAGGCCCAGCTCCTTGCGGTGGTCGTTGATGGCACGGACCAGCTCGCGCGCCGTGCCTTCCCGTCGCAGCGCGCCATCCACGGTGGTGTCGAGGGCAACGGCAACGCCTGACTCCTGCACGAGGACGAGCTCGTCGTGCGCGGTCGCTCGGACATCGAGGTCGTCGGGCCCCAGCTCGAAAGTCTCACCGTCGATGTCGAGGCGATAGCAGCCGTCTGCCTCCAGCGCGCGCCGCACCGAATCGCCTTCAGCGGACGAAAGGAGCTCTTTCGCCCGCGGCATGCGTGAGCCGAGCCGCGGCCCGAGCGTCCGAAAGTTCGGGACCACCGTGAACTCGAGCAGCCCTTCGAGGTCGTCGAGGACGTCCACGGTCTTGACATTGAGCTCGTCGGCGATCTCGGCCTTGAGCTCCTCGGTCAACGAGGCGTGGTCGGGCAGCAGCACGAGTGCGCGCGGGAGGGGTTGACGCACCTTGAGCCGTGCTTCGGCGCGTGCGGCGCGGCCCAAGGTCACGACTTGGCGCGCCTGTGCCACCGCGTTTTCCAGTGCGGGGTCGATTGCACCCTCGTCGACGGTCGGCCAGTCGGCGAGGTGCACCGATCGCCCTGCCCCTGCGAGGTTGCCGTACACCTCGTCCGCCATGAAGGGACAGAACGGCGCGAGCAGCTTGGTCACCGTGACGAGGCACTCGTACAGCGTGGCGTGGGCCGCGGGATCGGTGGACTTCCAGAACCGTGACCGACCGCGACGCACGAACCAGTTGGAGAGGTCGTCGACCATCCGCTCGAGCTCCTGGGCGGCCCTCAGGGCGTCGAAATGCTCCAGGGCAGTGGTCACGTCGCGCACGGTCGAGTGCAGACGCGAGCGTGCCCAGCGGTCGAGCACATGCGACGGTGCCGGCGCACGTGTTGTGCTCGGCTCCCATCCATCGAGGTTCGCGTACGTCACGAAGAAGGAGTACGTGTTCCAAAGGGTCACCAGGAAGCGTCGGGTGGCTTCGTCGATGCCCTCCTCGTACACGCGCCGACTTGTCCACGGAGAGCCTGCCGAGAAGAAGTACCAGCGCAGGGCGTCGGCGCCGCGCCTCCCCAGGATGGACGACGGGTCGATGGCGTTGCCGCGCGATTTCGACATCTTCTGTCCATCGCGATCGACGATGTGGGCGAGGCAGACCACGTTCCGATAGGGGGAGTGTCCGAAGACCAGCGTGTTCACCGCGAGCAACGAATAGAACCAACCTCGGGTCTGGTCGATGGCCTCACAGATGAAGTCGGCGGGGAAGCGCTGCTGAAAGAGCTCGTCGTTCTCGAATGGGTAGTGCAGCTGAGCCGCGGGCACCGCACCCGAGTCGAACCACGCATCGAGCACCGGCTCCACCCGCTGGGCCCGCCCGCCGCACTGCGCGCATTTGATCTCGATCTCGTCGACCATCGGTCGGTGCAGGTCGAGATCGCCGAGATCGCGACCGGCGAGAGTGGCGAGCTCGTCGCGTGAGCCGACACAGGTGTCGTGTGCACAATCGACGCAACGCCAGAACGGCAGTGGCGTCCCCCAGAACCGGTCACGCGAGAGCGCCCAGTCGACGTTGTTCGCGAGCCAGTCGCCGAAGCGCCCGTCCTTGATGTGCTCGGGGTGCCAGCCGATGGTCGCGTTCTCGCGCAGCATGTCGTCGCGGCGCTCGGACGTGGAGGCGAACCACGTGGGCTTGGCCCAGTAGATGAGGGGAGTACGACAGCGCCAACAGTGTGGGTACGAGTGGGTGTAGTTCTCGACCTGTTCGAGTCGCCCCGCGTTCGCGAGCGCGTCGACGATGTCGGGGTCGGCATCCTTCACGAAGCGGCCCGCGTACGGCGGCACGGTCGCGTCGAACCTGGCCGCGGCGTCGACCGGGTTCAAGAGGGGGAGCGCTTCGCGCTCGCCGACCTCGCGGTCGACCTCGCCGAACGCGGGCGCGAGGTGCACGATGCCGGAGCCATCCTCCAACGTCACGAAGTCGGCCGCCACGACCCGCCAGGCGTCGAGGTTCGCATCGGCCGGAAGGAACTCGAAGGGGCGCTCGTAATGCAGCCCGACGAGATCGTTGACCGCGACCGGGCCGACTATCTCGGTGTCTTCCCCGAAGATCGCGCCGACACGTGCCGCAGCCAGCACGACGTCGCGCCGACCCGAGCGCCCACGGACGCGTACGTACTCGACGTCCGGACCGACTGCCGCGGCGACGTTCGAGATGAGCGTCCACGGCGTGGTCGTCCACACCAAGAGATCGAAGTCGCGATCGACGACGGGGAAGCGAACGTAGATCGAAGACTCGGTGATGTCCTCGTAGCCCTGCGCCACTTCGTGACTCGAGAGCGCAGTGCCGCATCGCCCGCAGTACGGCACGACCTTGAAGCCCTCGTAGATCAGTCCCTTGTCCCACATCGTGCGCAGGTGCCACCAGACGCTTTCGATGTACTCGTTGCTGAGCGTCCAGTACGCGTTCTCGGTGTCGATCCACATCCCGATGCGCGTAGTGAGTGTCGACCAGGCGTCCACGTAGCGATGCACCGATTCTCGGCAGCGTTGGTTGAACTCGGCGATGCCGAACTCCTCGATGTCACGTTTTCCCGAGAAGCCGAGCTCCTTCTCGACCTCGAGCTCTACAGCGAGCCCGTGGCAGTCCCATCCACCTTTCCGGGGGACGTAATGGCCGCGCATCGTCTGGAACCGCGGGTACAAGTCCTTGAACGAGCGGGCCCAGAGATGATGCAGACCGGGCAGGGCGTTCGCGGTTGGCGGACCCTCGTAGAACACCCACTCCGGCGCGCCCTCGCGCTGTCGTAGGCTCTCGGCGAACACGTCGTCGCGCGCCCATCGCGCGAGCACGCGCTCCTCGAGCGCAACGAGATCGAGGTCGCGGTCCACCGACTCGAAGGCCACCGCGGGAGCGTATCGTGCAGGTTTCGAGCCACCCTTCCTCATATCGACGTTCACTTGGAGTCATATGCCGGTCGCGCCCGATCTTGTGACGACAGACGGCGACGCCGTCGTTGTCGCAGTGCACGTCCAACCGCGTGCCGGTCGGACCGCGGTCGTCGGTCGTCACGGCGACGCGTTGAAGGTGCGCGTCGCGGCGCCGCCCGTAGATGACCGTGCCAACGAGGCGACGATCGCACTGCTGGCTGACGTCCTCGATGTCCCCGCGAGCGCGATGAGCGTGGTCGCAGGCGCACGGTCGCGGATGAAGCGAGTGCGCGTGCAGGGCATCGACCATGAGACCGCTGTGGAACGAGTGGAACGAGCGCTGGAGCTCGCCGCGGAGCCGCCCGGCCCTCGGCAGCGGCGGCAGCGCTGAGACGCAGCGGAGCCGTGCTCGGCTCGTTGATGGGGGCAGAAGGAGGGGCTACGCTCCCACGCTCTCCCGGGGCCGGTTCGGCCCATGCCCGCGACCCGAAGGGGATCCAGGATGCCGGGGGCACCACGTAAGAAGGCGACCGCGCGACGCGCCACATCGCGTCAGGCCTCGAAGACCACCAAGAAGACGGCGCGCCCGGCAAAGCCGGTGCGCCCGTCGAGACCCCCCGCCAAGAAGGTCGCGAAGAAGGTCACCAAGCAGGCGAAGTCGACCAAGTCGACCAAGTCGACCAAGTCGACCAAAACGGGGAAGATCACGAAAGCTGCGAAGACGACGAAGTCGGCGAAGGCGATTGCCCCGAAGCCGTCGCCCAAGTCCGTTGCGAAGGCCAAGGCGGTCGCCAAGCCGGCCAAGGTCATGAAGGCCTCGGCGAGTGCAACCAAGGCGGCCGCGCCGGCGAAGGCGGCGAGGCTCCCCGTGGTCACGAAGGTGCCGGCGGCGCGCCTCCCAGGCGCAGTGGGCGCGGAGTCCTCGCCGGTCAAGGCCCTGGCGGGTCGCAAGCGAACCGTGATCTGCGAGCTGTCCGGATTCGAGGTGACACCAGGAGCCCCTGCGCTGTCAGCCAAGACGCTCGAGCGCCTTCGACAGAAGCTCGTGGCGGAGAAAGAGCGGTTGCAGAACCAGGCCGAGGAGCTCGCGGCGGAGGCCGAGCAGCTTGCGGCCGAGCGCGAGGCTGGAGACACACAGTTCGACGAGGAGTCTGGCGAGGGCGACACCGTCAACGTCGAGCGTGAGCGGGATCTCCTGCTCTCGGCCACGGCAAGGCAGGTGGTCGAGGAGATCGACGAAGCGCTCACGCGCATCAAGAAGGGCAGCTACGGAGTCTGCAAGCCCGCCGGCCGAAAGCTCCCGCTCGAGCGCCTCGAGGCGATCCCATGGGCGAACGTCTGCGTCGACTGCAAGGCGCGTGCCGAACGCCGACGCTAAGCCGCGTGTCGATTCCGCTCGCGTCGCGGCCGCGATCGTGGCCGTGGTCCTCGCGCTCGATCAGGCGAGCAAGGCGTGGGCGGTGGCCGAGCTCGACGACGGACCGGTCTCGATCATCGGGACCGATGTCGAGCTTCGGCTGAGCTTCAACTCAGGCGGAGCCTTCAGCCTCTTCCGCGGCTTCACGCCGTTGCTCGCCGTGCTCGCCATCGTGATCGCGGTCGTGCTCGTGCGGGCGGTCCGGCGCACCGACGACAGGTGGACGCTCATCGCCCTCTCTCTCGTGCTTGCCGGTGCGGTCGGCAACCTTGCCGACCGCGCGTTTCGATCACCGGGCTTCCTTTCGGGGCACGTCGTCGACTTCGTGAAGGTCGGCTCGTTCCCGACCTTCAACGTGGCCGACAGCGCGATCACGGTCGGGGCGGTGGTCCTCGTCGTGCTCGCCTTCCTGCCGCGCGCACGCGCCCAATGAAGGCAGAGCCACCGGAACGGCTCGTGGTGCCGGCGTCGCTGGCGGGGGAGCGCCTCGACCGCGCGCTGGCGTTGATCACCGGATGGAGTCGACAGGCGGTGGCCGACCTCATCGGGGCAGATGAGGTGCTCGTCGACGGCCGACCGGTCGCTCGAAGTCTCCGCCTCGCTGGCGGTGAGACCGTCGAGCTGCTGAGCGAGCCTGGTGTGAGCGCGCCGCCGACTGGTGAGCCGGTCGCCTTCGAGGTGCGGCACGCGGATCCAGACGTGCTGGTCGTCGCCAAGCCCGCGGGCCTGGTGGTGCACCCTGGTCCTGGGCACGAGCACGGCACGCTCGTGCACGGTCTGCTGCACCGGTACCCCGAGATCGCGGGAGTCGGTGATCCCGCGAGGCCCGGGATCGTGCATCGCCTCGACCGCGACACGAGCGGCTTGCTGCTCGTGGCCCGGTCGCCGGTGGCATACGACACACTTGTACGGGCGATGGCCGCCCGCGAGATCGAGCGCCAGTACGTCGCCCTCGTATGGGGCGTCCCGGACGCGCCACGGGGCGTGATCGATGCGCCGATCGGGCGCTCGGTTCGCCGCCGCACGCGCATGGCGATCCGCGCAGCTGGGCGCGCGGCGCGCACCGGATACGAGGTGCGTGAGGAGCTCGACAACCGTCGGTTTGCGCTGCTCGACTGCTCACTCGAGACGGGTCGCACCCATCAGATCCGCGTGCACCTCTCGTCGATCGGTCACCCGGTCGTCGGTGACGCGACCTATGGGGGTTCGCGTGCCGACACCGGCGTGGAACGGCCGTTCCTGCACGCCGCAGCCCTGTCGTTGGACCATCCGGTGTCTGGTGAGCGCGTCGAGGTGCACGAGCCGCTCCCCGAGGATCTGGAGGCCCTCCTGGGCCGGCTGCGGGGGTCCGCCTCGCCCGGCAGTGTCGGAGTGGCGGGGTAGTCCTCCGACACCGCCGGGGAGCCGGTTTCGTGGGCACCCGGGCAGCACCGATCGGGGCGGATCCTCGCCTCGACCGTACGCCCGGCCAGGCAAGGGGCTTCTCCGGTCCGCACCAAGAACAGGTAAAGATCGCGACCCCACCGCGCCGACGCTCCGAGAGGCGAGAAATCGCGCCACACGGGACGTGGGGGGCGCCGAGGCGCCGTGAGCGGAGGGTGGACGATGCGGGTGCTGCTCGTCGAGGACGACGACACCATCGCGTCGCCGTTGCAGCGGGGACTGGCCCGTGAAGGGTTCGTCGTCGAGCGCCACGAGACCGGGGGCGGTGCGCTCCAGAGCGTCCGCGATGGCGCCAGCCCGGCGGTGATCCTCCTCGACCTCGGATTGCCCGACATGGACGGCTTCGACCTGTGCCGGGCGTTGCGCCAGACGACGGACGCTCCCGTCATCGTCGTCACGGCCCGGGGCGACGAAGTCGACCGGGTCGTCGGGCTGGAGCTCGGGGCTGACGACTACGTCGTGAAGCCATTCGGGCTGCGCGAGCTCGTGGCGCGCATCCGCGCCGTCGCGAGGCGCTCGTCCGTGCCCGCGGCGCTCCCGTCGATGCCGTCGCGGTTGGTGGTCGACCGCCGCACGCGTGAGGTCGCGTTCGACGGACGGGACATCGCCCTCACTCCGAAGGAGTTCGACTTGCTCGCGCTCCTCGCTGCTGATCCCGGCGCGGTGTGCACGAGGGAGCGGATCCTGGACGAAGTATGGGATCCGCACTGGTACGGGCCGACGAAGACGCTCGACGTCCATGTATCGAGCCTCCGCCGCAAGCTGGGTGACCCCTCGCTCGTCGAGACGATCCGTGGAGTCGGGTACCGGCTCCGCGAGGGCGAGGGCGCGGCCGCGCCGCACGCTGTCGCTGGTCAATGAGGCGGCGCCTGCTCTTCAGCTACTTGTCGCTCACGCTCTTCGTGCTTCTCGCGCTCGAGCTGCCCCTCGGCGTCTCGTTTGCCAACGCGGAACGCCGCCGCTTGGTCGGAGACGTGCAGACCGAGGCGTTCGCCGTCGCGCTGCGCGCCGACGAGGCATTGACCGCGTTGCGCAACACCGAGCTCGCCGAGCTGGCGCAGCTCTTCCATCGACGCACCGGGCACGGCGTCGTCGTCGTGTCGCGGGCCGGTGCGGTGCTCGCAGCCGCGGGTCGGGGAGAGCCTGCGGTCGGCGCGGTCGTGACCGACGAAAGCACCCTCGGTGTCGCACTCAGAGGTCGCCAGGCGACCCGTGATCGCAGCGTCGCCGGGGACGACCATCTCGCCACGGCCGTTCCGGTTCTCGCCAGCGACGATGTCGTCGGTGCGGTGCGCGTGTCCTCCTCGCTCGATGTGGTCGCCGAGCGAACACAACGAAACTGGGTGTTGCTGGCGGCGCTCGGAGGCGTGGTTTCACTCGTGGTGCTGCTCGTGAGCGTCTTGCTCGCGCGCTCCTTCACCCGACCGCTGGCCGCGCTCGACGCGGGCGCCGCCCGCCTCGGGCGCGGTGATCTCCGCGCGCGAGTGCCGGTACCGGATGACCCGCCCGAGCTCCGCGGCTTGGCGGAGTCCTTCAACGCGACGGCCGAGCAGCTCGAGACGCTGGTGCGGTCCCAGCAGACGTTCGTTGCCGACGCGTCACACGAGCTCCGGACGCCCCTCGCCGCGCTGAGCCTGCGGCTGGAGAATCTCGAAGCCGAGGGTGGAGACCGGGCTGAAGACCTAGACGGCGCGCTCGCCGAGGCTCACCGACTCTCGCGACTTGTCGACGGCCTCCTCACGCTGGCGCGCGCGGAGGACGCCGCTCGGGCCGCGACCGAGATCGCGATCGCCCCGCTGGTCGCGTCCCGGATCGACGCGTGGGATGTGGTGGCTGCCGAGCGCGGCGTCATGCTGCGCTCGGACGTGGCCGACGTCTGCGTGCGAAGCGCGCCGGGGCGGCTGGAGCAGGTGCTCGACAACCTGTTGAGCAACGCGCTCGACGTTGCCCCCGCCGGCAGCGAGATCTGGATCGAGGGCCGCTTCGACGGCGACGAGGTGGTCGTGCAGGTGCGCGACGCGGGGCCCGGGATGACGGCGGAGCAGCGGGCGCGCGCGTTCGATCGGTTCTGGCGGGCGGCGCCGGCGCGCAAGGACCGAGGAGGATCGGGGCTGGGGCTGGCGATCGTGCGTCGGCTCGTCACCGCCGACGGCGGGACCGTAGCGCTCGAGCCGAGTGCTGAGGGCGGCCTGGTGGTGATGCTGCGGCTCGTGGGGAGCCGTCAGGCGATCGCGGCGCCGGGCATGCGGTGACCGACGCGGGTGCGCTCGACGAGGTCGGCGAGCGTCACCCGTTCCAGCACCAAGCGCATCTCGTCGGACACGCCCACCCACACCTCCTGGAGCACGCAATGACCTTCACAGTGGTCGTGCTCGCCCACGAGAGCCGTGAGGGGTCCGTCGACCGCCGCGAGGATCTGCGCGAGCGTGATGTTCTCGGCCGGACGCGCCAGCACGTAGCCGCCACCCACGCCGCGCTTCGAACGCACCAGCCCAGCACCTTTCGCCGCGAGCAGGATCTGCTCGAGGTAGGGCTGGGGGAGGTTCGTGCGCTCGGCGATCTCCTTGACCGAGGTCGGCTGGTCGGAGTCGTGCAACGCGAGCGACAGCAGTGCTCGCGCCGCATAGTCGCCCCGTGTCGAGACCTTCACCGCGTTCATGGTCGCGCGCCAGCCGGCCGCCTGCGACACAGCTCGGTCATACCTCTCCTCTCTGGGTCGCTCCGTTGCGTGCCGGGACCACTCTGCTGGTCGACTCCGCAAGCTCCGTCTCCTGGGTACCCGTCCCGCGGACGCTTCGCTCTGCTTCATGGGTCGCTCCGCTACGGGCCGGGGTACCCGTCCCGCGGACGCTTCGCTCTGCTTCATGGGTCGCTCCGCTACGGGC
>JBBECS010000036.1:217642-260271 GCA_040881685.1 Acidimicrobiia bacterium
CGGGGTACCCGTCCCGCGGACGCTTCGCTCAGTAGCCTCCGACGGGTGCTGCCCGAGATGGTTCGACCCGACTACGCCGGGCCGGGCCTGAGCACGCTGGTCCCCGCGCTCCTCGGTACCGCCACCGCCGACTGGCTTCCCGCCCCGGTGCGCGCCGCGCGCCACGTGGTGCTGCTCGTGCTCGACGGCCTGGGCTGGGAGGCGATCGAAGCGCACCGTGACCGCCTGCCGACTCTCGCCGCGCTCGACGGTGGTCCGGTCCCCACGGTCGTCCCGTCGACCACGGCGACTGCGTTGACATCGCTCACCACCGGGCTGACCCCCGCCGAGCACGGCGTCGTGGGGTTTCGCATCCGGCTCGACGGCGGGGTGCTCAACGTCCTCTCGTGGCAGGGAGAGCACCGGCACAAACCCGACCCACGCGCGGTACAGCGCCACCCGCCGTTCCTGCAGCGGGAGGTTCCGGTCGTGACGAAGGCCGAGTTTCGCAACAGCGGTTTCAGCGAAGTGCATTTCGGTGGGGCGCGCTTCTGCGGATGGGGCGCGCCGTCATCGCTCGTGGAGCACTGCCGACGGCTCACGGAGGCCGGTGAGCCCTTCGTCTACGCGTACTACCCCGGTGTCGACACCGTCGCGCACGCCCATGGCTTGCGCGACGGCTTCTACGAAGCCGAGCTCGTGGCCGCCGACCGCCTCGTTGCCGATCTGCTCGACGCGCTGAGCTCCGAGTGTGCGTTGGTCGTCACGGCAGACCATGGCCAAGTGCACCTCGAGCCCGATGGATGGCTGCCCCTCGGACGCGCCGGCGCGCTGGTGGAGGCCTGCTCAGGCGATGGGCGCTTCCGCTATCTGCACGCGCACCGCGGGGTCGCGGACGAGCTCCTGGATGTTGCGCGCGCGGACCACGGTGACCACGCGTGGGTCCTCAGCCGCGCGGAGCTGTTCGAAGCGGGATGGCTCGGGACCGACCCGTCACCGGCGACACGCGCCCGCGTCGGAGACGTGGTGCTCGCGGCGCGCGACGACGTCGCCTTCGTCGATCCCGCCCTGGAGCAGGAAGCGCGCCTGCGCAGCGCTCATGGGTCGCTCACGGCCGCGGAGATGCTCGTGCCGGTGGTGGCCGGTCGGGGACGTCGCTAGGCCGACCCCGCCGGGCTACAGTGCGCGAATCACACTGGTGTTATTTGTCCACAGGCCTGTGGAGAACGTGCGCACACGCCGTGCAGGAAGAGGGGGTCACGACGCTCGGTGAGCGGTTCATTCGTCCACCTCCATCTCCACACCGAGTACTCGATGCTCGACGGCGCGTCCCGCATCGACGAGGTCGTGTCTCGCGCCGTCGCCGACGGGCAGCCGGCGGTCGGCATCACGGACCACGGCAACATGTACGGCGTCCTGCCGATGTACAAGGCCGCGGGGGAGGCGGGCATCAAGTGCATCGTCGGTGAGGAGGCGTACTTCACGACCGGCGACCGACGCGACAAGCCACGGCGTGCCGATGCAGACATCTTCCATCTCACGTTGCTCGCCGAGAACGACGCGGGTTACCGAAACCTGATCAAGGTCTCGTCCGGCGCGTACCTCGACGGGTTCCACTACAAGCCGCGGGTCGACTTCGAGCTCCTCGAGCATCACCGCGAGGGGCTCATCGGTACCAGCGGCTGCCTCGGGAGCGCGGTGTGCCAGCGGCTGCTCGCTGACGACGATGCGGGCGCCCGTGAGCTGGCGGCGCGGTTCCAGGATGTCCTTGGGCGCGACAACTTCTTCGTCGAGCTGCAGGACCATGGTCTTGCTGATCAGCAACGAGTCAACGGTCGCCTGCTCGAGATTGCGCGGGACATCGGCGCGCCGCTGCTGGCCACGAACGACAGCCATTACACCCACCGAGACGACGCCGAGGCGCACGCCGCGTTGCTCTGCGTGCAGACCGGCACGACGCTCGATGACCCGAACCGATTTCGGTTCGAGGCCGACGAGTTCTACCTGAAGACATCCGACGAGATGCGGTCGCTGTTCGCCGATCACGAAGACGCCTGCGACAACACACTCTGGATCGCGGAACGGGCCACCGTGGAGATCGAATTCGGCAACGCGGTGCTCCCCGCGTTCCCTACCCCGGCCGGCCACGACGAAGACTCGTACCTGCGCGAGCTGACGCTCGCCGGTGCGCGCGAACGGTACGGCGAACAGGTTCCGCAGAACGTCGCCGAGCGCGTCGAGTTCGAGCTCGGTGTCATCAAGACGATGGGGTTCTCCGCGTACTTCCTCGTGGTCTGGGACCTCGTGCGCTACGCACGGGAGCGTGGCATCCGCGTCGGTCCCGGGCGGGGGAGCGCAGCGGGGTCCTGTGTCGCGTACTCACTGGGCATCGTCGATATCGATCCCATCCGTTACGACCTGCTCTTCGAGCGCTTCCTGAACCCTGGCCGCAAGCAGATGCCCGACATCGACATGGACTTCGACTCCCGCTACCGGGGGGAGATGATCCGCTATGCGGCGCAGCGTTACGGGGAGGACCGCGTCGCCCAGATCGTCACGTTCTCCACGATCAAGGCGCGCGCGGCGGTGCGCGACGCGTCGCGCGTGCTGGGCTATCCGTACGGTGTCGGCGACAAGATCGCCAAGCTCATGCCACCGCTCATCATGGGTCGCGACACGCCCCTGAATGCGTGCCTCGAGGAGGTGTCCGGCCAAGAGGACGGCTACAAGATGGCCAACGAGCTGCGCGAGCTCTACGCAGCGGATCCTGATGCCCGTCGCGTCATCGACGTGGCAACGGGCCTCGAGGGCCTGCGACGCCAGGACGGCATCCACGCCGCGGCAGTGGTGATCACACGCGAGCCGCTCATCGAGTATCTGCCGATCCAACGGGGGCGTACGCCTCAGGGCGATGTCGCCGAGGGACCGATCGTCACGCAGTACGAGATGCACGGGGTCGAGGACCTCGGCCTCTTGAAGATGGACTTCCTCGGCCTGCGGAACCTCGACGTCATCGAGATCACGCTGGATCTCGTCGAGGCGACGGCGGGATCGCGCCCGCGCATCGACGAGGTGCCGCTCGACGATCCGAAGACCTTCGAGATGCTGCAGCGGGGCGACACCGTCGGCGTGTTCCAGCTCGAGGGCGGACCGGTGCGCGCGCTCCTGCGCTCGCTCGCACCCACGTCGTTCGAGGACATCGCCGCCCTGACCGCCCTGTACCGCCCGGGGCCCATGGCTCAGAACTGGCACAACGAGTACGCCGACCGGAAGAACAACCGCAAGCCCGTCGACTATCCACACGACGACCTCACCGACATCCTCGAGCCCACCTACGGGCTGATCATCTACCAAGAGCAGCTGATGCGAGTCGCTCAGCGCCTCGCCGGGTACTCGCTCGAGGAGGCCGACAACCTCCGGAAGGCGACGGGGAAGAAGGACCGCGTCCTGATCGCGCAGGAACGCTCGAAGTTCGTCGACGGCTGCGTTGCACAAGGCCACGACCGGGCCTTCGGTGAGCTCATCTTCGACAAGGTCGAGCCGTTCGCCGACTACTCGTTCAACAAGTCCCACTCGGTCGGGTACGGCTACGTCGCCTACCAAACCGCGTATCTCAAGGCCAACCACCCGGTCGAGTACCTGGCGGCGCTGCTCACGAGCGTCAAATCGAACAAGGACCAGACCGCGGTCTTCCTCAACGAGTGCCGGCAGATGGACCTCGCGGTGCTCGTGCCCGACGTCAACGAGTCCGAGCAGGACTTCACGGTGCGGATCAGCGCCGACGACAGCCGGGCGATCCGGTATGGCCTGTCCGCCGTCCGCAACGTCGGCGAGGGAGTCGTGGCGCTGATCAGCGCAGTTCGAGAAGTCGGGGGTCCTTTCGTCGACTTCCACGACTTCTGCGAGCGGGTCGACCCCACCGCGCTGAACAAGCGGACGGTGGAGTCCTTGGCGAAGGCCGGGGCGTTCGACTCGCTCGGTCACGCGCGCAAGGGATTGGTCGACGTGCACGAGCAGATCATCGATCGCACTCTGGCTCGCCGACGCGAGCGTGATGCCGGGATCATGAGCCTCTTTGCGGATGCTGGGGCCGATGCCATCGCGCTCGGCTTCGATCACCGCATCGAGATCCCCGACGCCGAGTACCCCAAGTCGCTGCGGCTCGGCTTCGAGAAGGAGATGCTGGGGCTCTACGTGAGTGAGCACCCCCTGCTCGGCGCGCAGGGTCGGTTGAAGCGACACGTCGAGTGCACGCTGGCCGAGCTGCGCGAGCTCCGTGATGGAGAGATGCGCGTGGTCGGCGGCATCGTCACCACCTTGTCTCGGAAGTACACCCGCAAGGGTGATCTGATGGCCACATTCGTCCTCGAAGATCTCGGTGCCGCGCTCGAAGTGATGGTGTTCCCTCGCACGATGACGAACTTCGGGCATCTCCTGGAAGACGACGCAATCGTGTGCGTGAAGGGTCGTCTGGACCTGCGTGACGAGCAGCCCAAGGTCATCGCGTTGGAGGTGACACGACCCGAGATCACGCTCGACCACGAGACCGAGCCCGTGCGCATCCGCACGAAGGCCGCCGTCTTCGACGACGAGCGCGTTCGTCAGCTCAAGGACATCCTGCTCCAGCACCCGGGGGAGAGCGCCGCGTTCGTGCAGCTCGAAGGCGCCCAACGCACGACCGTCCTGCGCCTCGCCGACGAGTACCGCGTCGAGCCCAGTGCCGGCCTCTACGCCGAACTTCGTGTTCTCTTCGGGCCCGACTCTCTCCTCTAATTGCTCGCTCTCTGCGAGCCGGGATACCCGGCCTCGCTGCGGTGCCGCGTTTCGTCAGCCCCGTTTGCCGACGGCCTTGCCGATGGTGAACGCGATGACGCCGACGACGATGTAGCCGATGAGCGCGATCGCAGCTTTCGCGATCGTGAGGGCGGACCCGAACAGCAACCACCCGAGCAGGACCAGCGCGGTCACACCGGCGACCTTGACGATCAACGGAGTCGTCGGGCGTTCGAGGTCGGACATGCGGGCAAGCGTAGGCCCGGCACGGGGGGCTGGAGCTCCCGTCTGCCATGCTCTCGCGGTGGAGATCGGCGTCCTTGGTGCAACCGGGCCGGCGGGCACAGGGCTCGCGGCTCGGCTCGCGAGCATCGGACATGACGTGATCGTCGGATCGCGCGAACGCGCGCGAGCGGAGGCAGTCGCCAGCGACCTTGTCGAGCGGTGGGGAAGTCGCATGGCCACGTTGCGCGCCGGCACGAACGACGACGCCGCGGCCGTGCGCGACCTTGTCATCGTCGCCACAACCTGGGAAGGCGCCGTCGACACCGCGCGAGCACACGCCGACGCGCTCAGCGGCAGGGTCGTCGTCTCGATGGCGAACGGTCTCGACAAGGTCGGCAACGAGTTTCGTCCGGTTCTTCCGGAGGAGGGCTCGTTGGCTCAAGCGGTACAAGCCGCGGCGCCGGCCTCACGGGTCGTCTCGGCGTTCCACCTGATCCCGGCAGCCGCGTTCGCGGCGCTCGACACCGAGCTCGAGAGCGATGTGGTGGTGTGCGCGGACGACGACGCGGCCCGCACGCTGGTGCTGGACCTCGCCGTCGAGATCCCCAAGCTCCGTGCCTTCGACGGCGGGTCGCTCGTCAACGCCGTGGGCCTCGAAGCGTTCGCGGCGGTCTTGCTCTCGGTGAACCTCCGTCACAAGGGACGGGGAACGCTCCGCCTCCTCGGTGTGGACGGCTACCAGGGCCCCGGCCGATGACGATTCGGCTCTTCGACACGTCCAGGCGCAGCATCGAAGCGTTCGAGCCCGACCACGTCGTGCGCATGTACGTGTGTGGGATCACCCCCTACGACTCCACGCACCTGGGTCATGCCGCGACGTATCTCGCGTACGACCTCTTGATCCGGAGGCTCGAAGATCTCGGTCATGAAGTGCGGATGGTTCGCAATGTCACCGACGTGGACGACTCCATCTTGCCGAAGGCCCGCGAGCTCGGTGTGCCCTATCTCGAGCTCGCCGCCTCAGAGCTGGCTCGGTTCCAAGCGGACATGGGCGCGCTCGGGATGCGACCGCCGACGGCCGAACCGCGCGCCACCGAGGCGATCGACGGGATGATCGAGATGATCAACATGCTCCTCGAGTCGGAGCACGCGTACCTCACGCACGGCACCGTCTTCTTCGACGTGTCGACGTTTCCCGCGTTCGGTGAGCTGTCGCACTACCCGCGGGACCACATGGTCCGGCTCGCCCGCGCCCGCGGCGGCAACCCCGACGACCCGCACCGGCGCGACCCCCTCGACTTCGTGCTCTGGCAGCCGTCCCTCAATGACGAGCCGGCGTGGCGCGCTCCGTTCGGCGTTGGCCGCCCGGGCTGGCACGTGGAGTGCTCCGTGATGGCGATGCAGAACCTGGGGCCGACCCTCGACCTGCACGGCGGTGGTACGGATCTGATCTTCCCGCACCATGAGTGTGAGATCGCCCAGAGCGAGAGCATCAGCGGCGAGCCGTTTGCGCGACACTGGATGCACTCGGCGATGGTGAGCTACGAGGGCGAGAAGATGAGCAAGTCGCTGGGCAATCTCGTGTTCGTGAGCGATCTGCTCGAGGTGGCCGACGCCCGCGCGATCCGGTTGGCGCTGATGCGACATCACTACCGGGCCGGGTTCGAATGGCACGACACCGATCTCGACGAAGGCACGGCGCTGTTGCATCGACTCCTCGCGGCCGCGCGATGTGAAGGTGGTGCCGATCCGGCGCCGTATGTGACGCGGGTTCGCGATGCTCTCGACGCTGATCTCGACGCGCCGCGCGCCGTCGAGGCGCTGGACGACTTGGCCAGCGCGATCCTCTCGGGCGGTGACGATGCATCTGCACCGGGTGAGCTGCGCACGCTCGGCGCGCTCCTCGGTCTCGATCTGGCCAGGGCGCTCGACTAGCGCGATTCCGTAGCGGGCTGCGCGAGCCGAGGAATTTGCCAGCGAGCGAACGGCCGTGGCGCAGGTATCCTGCGCTGCAGTGAGCGAGCGCGTAGAGCAGGAAATCACTATCACGTTGCCCGATGGGTCGACGCGCGACGTCGCGAAGGGTGCAACCGCGGCCGATGTTGCCGCGTCCATCGGGCGTGGGCTTGCCAAGGCCGCGATTGCGGCGAAGGTCGACGGTGAACCCGCCGACCTCGGACGACCGATCGATCACGACGCCGCGGTGGAGATCATCACGGCGGACTCGGCTGACGGGCGCGAGGTCCTGCGGCACTCGACTGCGCACGTGATGGCGCAAGCCGTCACCGATCTTTACCCGGGCGCGAAGTACGCCATCGGCCCTGCGATCGAGGACGGGTTCTACTACGACTTCGAGCTCCCCGACGGCGCCCGGTTCAGCGACGACGACCTGGCGCGAATCGAGGTACGGATGCGCGGGATCGTGAAGGCCGATCAGCCTTTCGAGCGCACGGAAGTGACACGCGAGCAGGGTTTGGCGGAGTTCGCCGAGCAGCCGTACAAGCGCGACATCATCGAGCGGGTCGACGCGTCCGAGGTGGGGGATGGGACCGTGGTCTCGCTCTACCGCAATAAGCGTGACGGTGGCGACGCATTCGTGGACCTGTGCCGCGGTCCGCATGTGCCCTCGACGAAGCGATTGGGCGCGTTCAAGCTCACGAAAGTCGCCGGCGCGTACTGGCGTGGCGACGAGCACGGACCACAGTTGCAACGGATCTACGGCACGGCGTGGGAGTCTCCGAAAGCGCTCGAAGAGCACCTGCATCGCCTCGAAGAGGCCGAGCGCCGCGATCATCGCAAGCTCGGTGCCGAGCTCGATCTGTTCTCGTTCCCAGAGGAGATCGGTTCGGGACTCGCGGTCTTCCATCCGAAGGGCGCGCTCGTGCGCAAGCTCATGGAGGACTACTCCCGCGCGCGGCACGAGGCGGCTGGTTATTCGTTCGTGAACTCGCCGCACATCACGAAGGCCGAACTCTTTGAGAGGTCCGGGCATCTCGACTTCTTCGCGGACGGGATGTTCCCTCCCATGACGCTCGATGAAGGCGGCGCCGGCGAAGGCACGAAGTACTACCTCAAGCCGATGAACTGCCCGTTCCACATCCTCATCTTCGAGAGCCGAATGCGTTCGTACCGAGAGCTCCCGCTGCGGTTCTTCGAGTTCGGCACCGTCTACCGCTATGAGAAGTCCGGCGTTGTCCACGGCCTGACGAGAGTGCGCGGCCTGACGATGGACGACGCGCACATCTTCTGCGCGAAGGAGCAGATGCCGGACGAGCTGCGCTCCCTCCTCGTGTTCGTGCTCGACCTGCTGGGTGATTACGGGTTGTCAGACTTCTACCTCGAGCTGTCCACGAAGCCCGAGGGGAAGGCGATCGGATCCGACGCCGAATGGGCGGAGGCCACGGAGGCGCTGCGCGTCGCGGCCGAGGCGATGGAGCTTGAGTTGGTGCTCGACGAAGGCGGGGGCGCGTTCTACGGCCCGAAGATCTCGGTGCAGGCGCGCGACGCCATTGGCCGGACATGGCAGGTCTCGACCATCCAGGTCGACTTCCAGTCCCCCCAGCGGTTCGGCCTCGAGTACGTGGGCACGGACAATCAACGCCACCAGCCGATCATGATCCACCGCGCGCTCTTCGGGTCGATCGAGCGCTTCTTCGCGATCCTCCTGGAGCACTATGCCGGCGCGTTTCCGGCATGGCTCGCGCCGGTGCAAGCGACGGTTCTGCCGGTCGCCGACCGTCACGAGCCATACGCGATCACTGTCGCGGACCGGCTGCGCGCCGAAGGCATCCGCGTGGAGTACCACGATGCGCACGGCGACAACCTCGGTGCGCGGGTCCGCCGAGCGAAGGTGGAGAAGGTCCCCTACGTGTTGGTCGTCGGTGACGAAGACACAGAGTCGGGCACCGTGGGAGTCAACGTTCGAGGTGACGAGGCGCCGGAGCGTGGCGTGAACCTCGACGCGTTCGTCGAGCGGTTGCAGGCGGAACTCGAGACGCAGCGGAGCCCTGGCCGGACGGCCGGGAGGGCGCCGCGAAGTCGACCATGACCGAGGTTTCGGCGCGCGCATGACGCTCGAACGCCTGTGGGCCGGATGGCGCGCGGAGTACGTGGCGAGCGTGGGAGCCGAGGACGACCGCGATGACTGTCTCTTCTGCACGCTCGCGTCCTCGCCACCCGATGAGGCGTTCGTGGTGGCGCGCAGCGACCGAACCTTCGCGGTACTCAACGCATATCCGTACACGTCGGGCCACCTCATGGTGGCGCCGATCACGCACGAAGCCGACCTGGAGGGTCTGGGTCCCGAGGATGCCGCGGCGCTCATGTCGATGACACAACGCGCTTCCGTCGCAATCAAGGCGGCATATCAACCAGACGGTCTCAACGTGGGGATGAACCTGGGCCGGGCCGCGGGTGCGGGGGTCCCCGGTCATCTGCATCTCCATGTGGTGCCGCGTTGGGTGGGCGACACCAACTTCATGACCACGGCCGCCGAGGTCCGCGTACTGCCCGAGGCGCTTCCGACCACCCTCGAACGGCTGCGCGCCGCCTGGCCTGCATAAGGTCACGGTCGTGACCGACGCGCTTCCCGAAGATCTCGATGTCACGACCTACGTCGGGCCGTACTTGTTTCCTGACATCCGCCGACGTCGCATCGCGGGCGCGATTCATGCGGTCGTCGCGGGCGGGAGCCTGATCGGGGGAGCCGCGAGCGGGAACGCCGGCCTTCTCGTTGCCGGCGGACTCCTCGCGCTCGTCGCCGGATACCACTCCTTGGCGGGCTGGCACCTCGAGCTGGACCAGACCGCGGCGCTCGCCGCCGCGAGCCGTGCCGCGGGTTTCCCCGTCGGTCACGCCTCCGCGCAGCTCGGCTGGCGGGGCCTTCGATCGCGCCCGTCGTGGCGCATCCTTCTCTATTCAGCCGACACGCCGCCGACGCAGCGAGGCCTCGTGGAAGTGGACGCCATCGACGGTGGGATCCTCGGACAGTACGTCGAGGACAACCCCGAAGATTGGTCGCAGTACGGCCTCGACGGCGCCTAGGCCTTTGAAGCCGCGAGGGCCGCGGCGACCTTGTCGACGAGGTGCGCGGGGACGGGGTCATAGTGGGAGTGCTTCATCGCGAAGCGGCCGCGGCCCTGCGTGAGTGAGCGCAGGTCGATGGCGTAGCGCAGCACCTCTGAGGTGGGCACCAGTGCAACGACTTCCATCTCGCCGCCACCGATCGCGCTCGAGCCCTGGATGCGGCCGCGCTTGGAGTTCAGATCGCCCATCAAGTCGCCCTGGTAGGCCTCGGGGGCCATCACCACCAGCTCACTGATCGGCTCCAGCAGGATGGGGGACGCCTTGGCCATGGCTTCTTTGAACCCGAGCGAGCCGGCCATCTTGAAGCTCATCTCCGACGAGTCCACGGGGTGGTACTTGCCGTCGAAGCACGTCACCCGCACGTCGACCACGGGGAACCCGTGGAGCCCTCCACCCGACATGGTCTCGCCGATGCCCTTCTCGACGGCCGGGATGAACTGACGGGGGATCGCGCCGCCGACGATCGCGTCCACGAACTCGAAACCGCTCCCTCGCTCGAGCGGCTCGACGCGCAGGAAGGCGACGCCGAACTGCCCGTGACCGCCCGTCTGCTTCTTGTACTTGCCCTCGGCCTCCGCGGTGTCGGTGATCGTCTCCCGGTACGCAACCTTCACGTCCTCGGTCTGCACCTCGACCCCGAACTTGCGGGAGAGCTTCTCGAGCGCGATGCCGACGTGCGTCTCGCCCATGCCCCAGACGAGGGTCTGGTGCGTCTCCGCGTTGCGCTCGATCTTGATCGCCGGGTCCTCGTCCTGAAGCCGGTGCAGCGCGTTCGCGAGCTTGTCCTCGTCGCCCTTGTTCTTGGCTCGGATGGCCACGGCCAGCGTCGGCTCGGGCGGAGACAACGGCTCGACGCCGATGTCAGCGCCGCGCGTCGCGAGCACGTCACCCGTCGCCGTATCGGTGAGCTTGGCGACGGCGGCGATGTCACCGGCCGGGACCGATTTGATCGTCTGCTGCTCCTTGCCCCGCATGGTGGACAGCTGGTGCAGGCGCTCGTCGTTCATCGTGCGCCCGTTGAGGAGCGTGGCGTCCTGGTCGACTTGCCCCTGGAGCACCTTGAAGAGGTTCACGCGACCCACGTACGGGTCGACGATCGTCTTGAACACGAACGCCGCGGGTGGACCGTCGCTGGTGCTCGGCGCAGGCCCTTCCTCAGCGATGAAGTGGGCGAGCCGATCGACGCCGATCAGCTTGGTCGCGCTGCCACACAGCACAGGGAACACGCTGCCCTCGGCGATGCCCTTGGCCAGGGCCTGCTCGAGCTCCGCGACCGAGAGCTGCTCGTCGCCGAGGTAGCGCTCCATGAGATCGTCGTCGGCGACGACGATCCCTTCGACGAGAGCGTCGTGCACCGCGTGTTCCTCCGTGGCCAGCTCCTCGGGCACGGGCTCGGTGCTGCCCTTGCCGGTCGTGCCGTCATACGTGACCGCTTCGTCCGTCAGGAGGTCCATGACGCCGCGGAACGCGGCCTCTTCGCCGATCGGCAGCTCGAGTGGTGCAACACCGGCACCGAACCGCTCTTTGAGCTGGTCGAGCGTGCGCTGAAACGACGCGCGCTCCCGGTCCAGCTTGTTGACGAAGATCGCGCGGGGCATGGCGCTTGCTTCGGCCAGCTGCCATGCCGTCTCGGTCTGCACCTCGACACCCTCGACCGCGGACACCACGAAGATCGCAAGGTCGGCGGCCCGTAGCGCGGCTGCGACATCGCCCACAAAGTCGGCATACCCCGGCGTATCGATGACATTGATCTTGTAGCCGTCGTACTCGAACGGCGCGAGGGCGAGGGACACGGAGATGGTCCGCTTCTGCTCCTCGGGATCGAAATCGCAGACGGTGGTGCCGTCTTCGACGCGTCCCATGCGCTGGATGGCGCCGGCAACGAAGAGCAGCGCTTCCGCGAGCGTGGTCTTCCCGGCGCCTCCGTGGCCAACCAAGGCGACGTTGCGGATCTTCGACACGAGCATGACCCCCTTCGTGGCGAGCGATCGGGAGTCTATGGGCGCGGTCGGCCGCGCTGGACGGGAAGGTGGTTTGGGGCACGGTCTCGAAGTCGCGCCCTGGTAACCTCGGCGCCTCAGTCGTCGAAAGGTCACCGCGGGCATGCTGGATGGACGTTGGCGCGCGAAGGCAGAGCGCGGCCTCGATCCCGCAGGCCGGGTGCTCCATCGTCTCGGTGTCTCAGCCGACGTGCTCACGGTCTTCGGCCTCTTCGCGGCGATCGGCACGGCGGCGCTCATCGCCAACGGCAATCTTGCGCTCGCGGTGATCGGCGTCATCCTGAGCGGCCTGCCCGACCTCCTCGACGGGTCGGTCGCCCGCCACAGCGGCACGGCGAGCGCGCGCGGCGCGTTCCTCGACTCGGTCTGCGACCGGGTCGCCGACGCCGTCCTTCTCGCCGGCGTCGCGTGGCACCTGACCGACGACGGACCGGGCGCGCCGGTCCTGGTGGTGGGCGTCGTCGCGCTCTCGATGCTCGTGTCCTACGAACGAGCCAAGGCGGAGGCGCTCGGGTTCTCCGCACGCGGCGGGATGATGGAGCGCTTCGAGCGGCTTGTGCTGCTCGGCGTGGGCCTCGCCTTCGATGTCCTCATCCCGGTCCTGTGGATCATGCTCGTGCTCACTGCGGTCACTGCTGCCCATCGGTTCGCGAAGGTCTGGCGCCAGGCCAGCCCGAGCGAGCGCTTGACCACCCCTGGTCGAATGCGCACGCGCTTCGTGCGGAGTCACCGTGCCCGGCGCAACCGGCCGCGCCGCGTATCTCGCGTATCGCGCTGGCGCTGACGTCGCGCGGGCGCTTCCGCCCGCGCTCGGACTGCGGATCGCGCGAGGCATATCGCGAGGGATGACGGCGATCTTCAGCAAACGCCGTCTCCAGGTTGAGCGCAACCTCAGACGCGCCACACGAGGCGCGTTGAGCGAGGGCGAGCTGCACCGCGCTACCAGTCGGCTGTTCTCGAACTATGGGCAATATTGGTACGAGCTGTTTCGTCTCCGGCGCGAGCACCGTTCACTCGAAGCCGATACCGACAGCGAAGGCTACGAGCACATCGCAGAACCCCAAGCGGCAGGACGAGGCGTGATCCTCGCGCTCCCACATCTGGGCAACTGGGACGCGGCGGGTGCGTGGCTCGCGGGGCGCGGCCATCGGCTCACGGTCGTCGCGGAACCGCTCGAGCCCCCAGAGCTCTTCACCTGGTTCGCGACCGAGCGACGCGAGCTGGGCATGGACGTGGTCCCGCTCGGTCCCGGCGCAGCCGGGGCGCTGCTGCGCGCGCTCGCCGACGGCGGGATTGCCGCCCTCGTGTGCGACCGCGACCTCACCGGAGACGGCGTCGAGGTGGAGCTGTTCGGAGAGCCCACCACGATGCCGGGCGGGCCAGCGGTGCTCGCATTCCGTTCCGGAGCACCGATCGTGCCGGTGGGCATCTACTTCCGGCCGGCGGCACGACGGTTTGTGCGGATCCTGGCGCCGGTCCCGACTGAGCGTCGTGGGAGCCTGCGCGACGATGTGCAGCGCGTGACTCAGGACTTGGCCCGATGCTTCGAAGGGCTGATCGCGGCGGCACCCGACCATTGGCTGATGATGCAGCCGGTCTGGCCGAGCGACAGCGCGCCCCGACCATGACGCGCCGCCCCCGTCCGCTGAGGGTCGCGTTGATCTGTCCATACTCGCTGTCCCTCTTCGGCGGTGTGCAGCTCCAGGTGCTCGCACTTGCGCGCGCCTTGCGGCAGTGCGGCGTCGACGCACGAGTGCTCGCGCCATCCGACGGACCGCCGCCCGGACCGGGGATCATCAGCGTCGGACCGACCTTCCGCTTCCCGTCCAACGGGTCGATCGCACCCATCACATCGGGACGCGCGGTGGCAAGCCGTACGCTCGAGGCACTGCGATCGTTCGCCCCTGATGTGCTGCACCTGCACGAGCCGCTATCGCCCGGCGCGAACCACGCCGCTCTCCTTGCCACGGAGATCCCAGCCGTCGGCACGTTCCACGCGGCATACCCGGGCCGCAACGGCTGGTACGACGCGCTGCGCCTGCCGCTCCGACGGCTCGTCGAGCGCCTTGCGGTGCGCACGGCGGTGTCCGAAGAAGCACAGCGTAACATCGAGACCACGTTCGGCCTGCCGTGCGAGATCCTCCCGAACGGCGTGGAGATCGCCACGTACGCGGGCGCCGAGTCGTGGCCGAGTGCATCGCCGGCGGTCCTGTTCATCGGTCGGCACGAGCAGCGAAAGGGCCTCGGCGTCCTGCTCGACGCGTTCTCCGGGCTCCACGAGGACGCAGTGCTGTGGATCGCGGGGCACGGACCAGAGACCACGTCGCTTCGCAGCAGCGCCGCCGGCGACACGCGGGTCGATTGGCTCGGAGTGATCTCCGAGCACGAGAAGGCTCGCCGCCTGCGCGGCGCGACCGTCGCGTGCTTTCCGTCCATCGAAGGTGAGTCGTTCGGCGTGGTGCTGCTCGAAGCCATGGCTGCAGGAGCTGCCGTCGTCGCGTCCGACCTCACCGGCTATCGCGATGTCGTCCGAAACGGCCGTGAGGTCCTCCTCGTGCCCCCTGGGGACGTTGGCGCGCTCCGAGATGCGCTCGGGCGCGCACTCAGTGATCCGGCGCTTCGTGACGAGTTGGTCGCGGCCGGACGGACGCGAGCGGAGGAGTTCGCGATGCCTCGTCTCGCCGCGTCCTTCATCGAGCGCTACGAGTCGCTCCTTGCCAGCAAGCCGAACGTCACCTCTGGGCCGGCCCGGTCCACGATCTGACGCCCGGTCACGGGGCCCTGCGTCGGCCCCTATGATGTCGCCCGTCCGCACCAGCCCGCGCCGCTTCGAGGGGGCCTGCCAGTGACCGCCGTGTATGTGATCGCCGCAGTCATCATCGTGCTGTTGCTGTTCGTCATCCTCATCTACAACAGCCTGATTCGGTCGCGGAACCGGGTCGACAACGCGTGGTCGCAGATCGATGTGCAGCTGAAGCGTCGCTACGACCTCATCCCGAACCTCGTGGAGACCGTCAAGGGCTACGCCGCTCACGAGCGCCAGACGCTCGAGGCGGTCACCAGCGCTCGCGCCCAGGCCATCGATGCGCAGCAGCGGGGCTCGGTGCAGCAGCAGGCGCAGGCCGAGAACGCGCTCACCGGTGCCCTCAAGAGCCTGTTCGCGGTGTCGGAGGCGTATCCCGACCTGAAGGCCAACCAGAACTTCTTGCAGCTGCAAGAGGAGCTCACGTCGACCGAGGACCGCATCGCGTACGCGCGACAGTTCTACAACGACAGCGTCCTCAACTACAACAACTCCATCCAGGTGTTCCCGAAGAACATCCTCGCTGGGATGTTCAACTTCGAGAAGCGGGAGTTCTTCGAGGGCGAGGCGGAGGCGCAGGGTCCGGTCAAGGTCGAGTTCTAGCCCGACCTCCCGCGCCCGATGAGCGAGTCACCGCAGCCAGTCGCGCGCACCGACTTCCATCGCGAGATCCGCAGGAACAAATGGCGGACGTTCGTGATCCTCGCGGCGTTCGTCTTCTTGATCCTCTTGGTCGGCGTCGCCTTCGATGTGCTGCTCGGCTTCGGAGTCGCTGCCGTGATCATCGCGTTCGTCATCGCGGTGTTCATGGCGTTCTTCTCGTACTTCTACAGCGATCGAATGGCGCTCGCGGCGTCGCGTGCGAAGCCGGCTGAAGGACCGGAGTACCAGCGGTTCCACAACATCGTCGAAGGGCTGTGCATCGCCGCGGGATTGCCGAAGCCGAAGCTCTATGTGGTCGACGACCCGGCGCCGAACGCATTCGCCACCGGCCGCAACCCCAAGCACTCGTCGCTGGCGGTGACCACCGGGTTGCTGAAGATGATGAACCGGGTAGAGCTCGAGGGCGTGATCGCCCACGAGCTGTCCCACGTGAAGAACTACGACATCCTGGCCGGGACCGTCGCGGTGATCGCGGTCGGCACGATCGTGCTGCTGGCCGATCTCGGGCTGCGGTTCATGTTCTGGGGCGGGGGAAGGGGCCGACGTGACTCCCGCGACAGCGGCGGCGCCGGCGCGATCATCGCAATCGCGGCGCTCGCCTTGCTCGTGCTCGCACCCGTCGCGGCTCAGCTCATGCAGTTCTCGATGACGCGCAAGCGAGAGCTGCTCGCTGATGCCACCGGAGTGCAGCTCACGCGCTATCCGCCAGGTCTGTGCTCGGCGCTCAAGAAGCTTCGTGATGACACGGCAGTGGTGCATTACGCCACGCGCGCCACCGCTCAGCTGTGGATCGAGTCACCGCTCGATCGTGACAAAGAGAAGAAGGGTTCGTGGCTGAATCGGGCCTTCGACACCCACCCCCCCCTGGACGAGCGGATCCGCTTGCTGGAGTCCATGTGAGCCAGGTCGCGTTCAAGGTGCGATTCGTCGCGCTCGGGGCCGCTCTTGCGCTCACGGTGGGCGCGTGCAGCGGTGAAGACAAGCGAGCCGCGCCGAAACCGAAACCCGAGCCGAGCACCACCACGACGACGATCCCTGTCCCCATCGCGCCGTTCACCGGACTGCCCGATCCCGAAGGCCTCGCGAACAGCCGGTCGTCGGTCGCGGTCAAGATCGAGAACAGTCCGGACGCGCGCCCGCAATCGGGTCTCGATGTCGCCGACATCGTCTACGAGGAAGTCGTCGAGGGCGGGATCACGCGGTTCTGGGCGGTGTTCAATTCGAGAGCACCGGACAACATCGGTCCGGTGCGCTCCGTCCGTGCGATGGATCCGCCCATCGTCAAGCCGCTCGGCGGAGTCGTCGCGTATTCAGGGGGGACATCGCCCAACGTGGCCGGCGTCCGGGCGACCGGCTTGGTCTGGGTAGACGAGAACAACGCGGGCGACACGTTCTTTCGGGACTCCGGGCGGTACGCGCCCCACAACCTGTTCGCGCGCAGCGCGTCGCTGTTCGAGCGCGGCGGGCAACCGGTCCCGCCGCGTCCGATGTTCACCTACTTCGACAAGGATGATGAGGCGGAGTTCGTCGGCGAACCGATCTTGAGCTTCCACGTCAACTTCGACCAGGGCTACGACGTCACCTACGTGTGGGATGCCAAACGCAAGGGCTGGTTGCGCTTCCAGGGCTCGAGCGGGCCGTTCTTCGCGGTCGGGTCGACCTTCACGCAGACGCAGGTGACGCCGACGAACGTGATCGTGCAGGTGATTCCGTACCCGAAGGGCGCCGAGGGCCTGTCGTTCGGCAGTGGTGACGCGTACGTGTTCTCGAACGGTCAGCTCATCCGAGGCCGATGGAGCCGGATCTACCCGGGCGTGCCCACGAAGTTCTTCGACGCGGACGGTGCGCCGATCGTGCTCACGCCTGGACGCACGTGGGTAGAGCTCCTGCCCGTCGGGCGGACCGTCGACGTGGCCCCCGGTGCGCCACCGACCACGACGACGTCCACCACCAAGGCCAAGAAGAAGAAGGGCAAGTAGCCGGATCTCGGACGGTCGTCGGCAAGGGTGCCGGTACACTCGCCGGATGCCCGATGGAACCGAGGAACCCGCGGCACGCACGACCGGCACTGCACGCGTCAAGCGTGGTCTCGCCGAGATGCTGCGCGGTGGCGTGATCATGGATGTCGTCACCCCGGACCAGGCCAAGGTCGCCGAGGACTCCGGTGCGGTGGCCGTGATGGCCCTCGAGCGGGTCCCCGCAGACATCCGCCGCGACGGCGGGGTGGCGCGGATGAGCGATCCTGCGATGATCGAAGGGATTCGGCAGGCCGTCACGATCCCCGTGATGGCCAAGTGCCGCATCGGCCACTTCGCCGAGGCTCAGGTGCTCGAGTCGCTCAGTGTCGACTACGTCGACGAGAGCGAGGTGTTGACGCCGGCCGACGAGGCGCACCACGTGGACAAGTGGGCCTTCACCGTGCCGTTCGTCTGCGGTGCGACCAACCTCGGCGAGGCGTTGCGTCGCATCTCTGAGGGCGCCGCCTTGATCCGCTCGAAGGGCGAAGCAGGGACCGGCAACATCGTCGAAGCGGTTCGCCATCTGCGGTCGATCCTCGGCGACATCCGCAAGATCACCGTGGCCGACGAAGCCGAGCAGTTCGTGTGGGCCAAGGAGCTTCGGGCGTCGGTGGAGCTCGTGCGCGAGGTGGCAGAACGGGGAGAGCTCCCGGTCCCGCTGTTCTGCGCGGGTGGGATCGCCACGCCAGCCGACGCCGCGCTCGTGATGCAGCTCGGTGCGCAGGCGGTGTTCGTGGGGAGCGGCATCTTCAAGAGCTCGGAGCCGGCGGCAACCGCGAAGGCAGTGGTCGAGGCAACCACGCACTTCCGTGACGCTGCGATCGTGGCCAAGGTGTCACGTGGGCTCGGCGACCCGATGCGCGGCGAGGAGATCGCCGGCCTGGACGTCAAACTCTCCGAGCGCGGCTGGTAGCAACGTGTCGCGGAGGCCTCCAGGTCATGTTCAAGTTTGGGGTCCTCGCGCTCCAGGGGGCGTTTCGAGAGCACCGTGAAGTGCTCGATGCGCTCGGCGTCGCGACCACCGAGGTCCGCACACCTGAGCAGGTCACCGGGCTCGACGCGCTGATCCTGCCAGGAGGTGAGTCCACCACCGTCGGCAAGTTGCTGGAAACCTCAGGCGTGCTTCCTGTGCTGCGCGAGCGGTTGCACGATGGCATGGCGGCGTTCGGGACGTGCGCGGGGCTCATCCTGCTCTCCAACTGCGTCGTCGATGGGCGGCCCGATCAGGTTGCACTCGATGCCCTCGACGTGACCGTGCGGCGCAACGCGTACGGCACCCAGCTGGCGTCGTTCGAGGCCAACCTCGACATCGGCATCCTTGGGGGCCGTCCGTTCCCCGGCGTCTTCATCCGTTCGCCGGTGGTCGAGTGTGTGGGCGAGGGTGTCGAGGTCCTGGCTGAGCACGAGGGCCACCCCGTGCTCGTCCGGTCGGGCAGGATCTGGGCCTCGACGTTCCATCCTGAGCTGTCCGGAGATCTCCGCGTTCACGAGCGGTTCCTCAACGAGGTGATGTCATGAGCGGCCATTCCAAGTGGCACTCCATCAAGCACAAGAAGGGCGCGGCCGATCAGGCCCGCGGGAAGCTCTTCGCGAAGCTGATCCGCCAGATCGAGGTCGCGGCACGCGAGAGCGGCGGTGATGTGGACGCAAGTCCCACGTTGCGCAGCATGGTGCAGAAGGCGCGCGATGCGTCGGTGCCCGTCGACACGATCGAACGGGCGATCAAGCGCGGCACAGGAGACCTCGAAGGCGTTCGCTACGAGCCGGTGACCTACGAGGGGTATGCGACGAACGGAGTAGCGGTGCTCGCGGAGTGTCTCACCGACAACCGTAATCGGACCGGCCAGGAGGTAAAGAACGTGTTCACGCGAAACGGCGGATCGTTGGCGGAGCCCGGCGCGGTGGCGTGGCAGTTCGAGCGAAAAGGTGTGATCATCCTCGAGAAGTCGGCGGCAACCGAGGATGACCTCATGTTGGCCGCGCTCGATGCCGGCGCCGAAGACATCGCCGATCAGGGCGACACGTGGCAGGTGACGACCGGACCGTCTGATCTGCATGCGGTACGGACCGCGCTCGAGGCTGCCGACATCAACGTGACGAGTTGCGAGCTCACGATGCTGCCCACGACCAGCGTGCCATTGGGCGACGAGACCGGCGCACGCGCGGTGATCCGCGTCATCGACGCATTAGAGGAGATTGATGACGTCCAGAACGTCTACGCCAACTTCGACATCCCCGACGACGTGCTGCAGGCGGTCGTGGCATGAGCCGCGGTCCCGATGTCGGCGACGTCGCACCCGATTTTACGCTCCCGGGAGTGCGCGGGCATGAGCGGCGTGACTACACGCTGTCGGAGTTCCGGGGGCAGAAGGTGGTGCTCGCGTTCTACCCGGGGGACTTCACCCCTGGCTGAACGCTTCAGCTGCGCTCGTACCGCGACGACTTCGCGGAGTTCGAGCGGGTGAGCGCGGTCGTGCTCACGATCTCACCGCAGGATGTGGACAGCCATGAGCGTTGGGCCGAGCAAGAGGACTTTCCGTTTGCCATGCTCGCCGACACCGAGAGCCGCGTGATCGACGCGTACGGCTTGAAGGCGCGCGGCGTTGGCGTCCGGCGTTCGGTGTTCGTCATCGATACCGAGGGGACCGTGCGATATCGCCTGACTGCCGGAGTACGTGCGATCTTCAAGAAGCCGAAGGCACTCGCACGGATCATCGAGGAGTTGCACTGATGGATGTCCAAGAAGCCCGGGAGTTCATTCGCGCCAATCACCACGCGGTACTCGCCACGGTCCGTCGCGATCAACGGCCGCAGCTCTCTCCGATCGCCTGCGTGATCGACGCGGACGGCTTCGTGGTGATCAGCAGCCGTGAGACGGCGATGAAGGTCAAGAACATTCGCCGCGATCCTCGGGCCTCACTGTGCGTGCTCAACGACGGCTTCTTCGGCGATTGGGTGCAGGTGGAAGGGATTGCGGAGATCATCTCGCTCCCCGAGGCGATGGACGGCCTCGTCGAGTACTACCGCCAGGCTTCGGGCGAGCATCCCGATTGGGACGAGTACCGGGCGGCCATGGAACGCGATCGACGCGTGCTGGTGCGGGTGACCATCGAACGTGCCGGCCCCAACGTTGGCGGTTAGCGCCCGGTTCTTCGCACAGCAGTTAGATTTCGACGACTCGCAACCCGGAGGGAGCGCGTGGACATCTCGATCACCGTGAACGGAGGTGCGCAACGTCACGATGTCGAGCCGCGCACGCTGCTCGTGCAATACCTGCGTGAGTCATGCGGCCTCACGGGCACCAAGGTCGGGTGTGACACGTCTTCGTGCGGTGCGTGCACCGTGCTTGTCGACGGCGAGTCCGTGAAGTCGTGCACGATGCTCGCCGCGCAGGCCGACGGCGCTTCGATCACGACGATCGAGGGACTGGCGCACGACGGTGAGCAGCACCCGGTGCAGCGGGCGTTCGCCGAACATCACGGCCTCCAGTGCGGGTACTGCACTGCCGGCATGGTTCTCGCGGCGGTGTCGTTCCTCGACGAGAACCCCGAGCCGACAGAAGCCGACGTTCGGCTCGGGCTCGAAGGCAACCTCTGCCGTTGCACCGGCTACCACAACATCGTGCAAGCCGTGCTCGCAGCTGCGGGCTCGAAGTGATCCCCGCCGCGTTCGACTACGTGCGCGCCGGCTCGGCCGGCGAGGTGCTGGCCGCGCTGGCCGAGCACGGTGATGACGCCAAGATCCTCGCGGGCGGGATGTCCCTCCTCCCGCTGATGAAGCTGCGGTTGGCGACTCCGAGCGTCCTCGTCGACGCGGGGCGCGTGCGGGATCTCGCCTACGTGAACGACGGTGGAGACCACGTCGCGATCGGCGCGCTCACGCGCCACCGGGAGCTCGAGACCAGCGACCTCTTGGCCAAGGAGTGTGGAGTCCTTCGCGCCGTCGCGGCCGAGGTCGGCGACAACCAGGTGCGTCATCGCGGGACCATCGGAGGTTCGACCGCGCACGGCGATCCGGCGTCCGACCTTCCTGCCGTGTTGGTGGCCCTGGACGCCACGCTCGTGATCCGCGGCCTCGACGGCGATCGGACGGTCGCAGCGCCGGAGTTCTTCCACGGGTTCCTCGAGACCGCGCTCGCGCCAACGGAGCTTTTGGTCGAGATCAGGGTGCCCAAGACAGGCGCGGAGGGGTTCTCGTACCAGAAGTTCAACCGACGAGCGCAGGATTGGGCCATCGTTGGCGCAGTCGTCGTGCGCAACGGCACGACCCGCGTCGCGCTCGTGAACATGGGGACGACGCCGGTGCGCGCACGGGGCGTCGAGGAGGCATTGGCGGCGGGATCCTCGGTCGCTGACGCGTCCGAACGAGCCGCAGAGGGCACCGAGCCGCCGACCGATCTCAATGGCGGACCGGAGTACCGCGAGCATCTGGCCCGCGTGCTCGTACGTCGAGCGTTGGAAGCCGCCGGCGCGTGAGCATTGCCGCGGCGGTGCTCGCCGCGGGCCTCGGCTCCCGCTTCGCGGGTGACGTTGCGAAGCCGTTGGCGCTGCTCAACGGTCGCCCACTCGTCGCGTGGGCGCTGGACGCAGCCATCGCGAGCGGATTGATGCCCACACTGCTCGTGGTCGGCTCCCACGCCCCGGAGATCGCGGAAGCAGCGCCGCGCGGAGTCCAAGTGGTGACGGCCGCGCTTTCGGAACTTGGCATCTCCCATTCGCTGCACGCGGCAGTCGACGCGCTTGAGGGGCAGGGCGAGGTGACTGCAACATGCATCGGGCTCGCCGACCAACCACGCGTGGGAGCCGAGGCATTTCGACGGCTCGCCCACGCCCATGCGGATGGCGCCGACTTCGCGGTGGCTACGTACGCGGGAGAGCGGGGCAACCCCGTGCTGCTCGGGCGGAACGTCTGGGCGGCGGCGCGGCGGCTCACGGGTGACGTGGGCGCACGGGCGCTGATGGGGGAGCACGAAGTCGTGGAAATCGACTGCACGGACACGGGCAGCCCACGGGATGTCGATACGCTCGAAGACCTGCGCGCGTTGGAAGAGGAGATGGGTCGACCATGAAGATCACGGAGACGAAGCGGAGCCCTGGCCGGATGGCCGGGAGGGCGCAGCGGAGTCGACCATGAAGATCCAGGACCAGTTCCGGGTGGCGGTGCCCGTCGACCACGCGTGGCGAGTGCTCCTCGATGTCGAGGGCATCGCGCCGTGCATGCCCGGCGCCCAGCTCCAAGAGGTCGAGGGCGACGAGTACCGGGGCACCGTGAAGGTGAAAGTCGGTCCGATCACCGCGCAGTACAAGGGCGTCGCCCGCATCGTCGAAGCCGACGAAGCCGCGCGTCGCATCGTGATCAAGGCCGATGGCCGTGACACGCGCGGGCAAGGAAACGCGTCGGCCACCGTCACCGCGGCACTCGAGCCCGACGGTGACGGCACCCGCGTATCGATCGACACTGATCTCAACGTGACCGGCAAGGTCGCCCAGTTCGGCCGCGGCGTGATGGCCGACGTCAGCTCGAAGCTCCTCGCGCAGTTCGTCGAGTGCCTCGAGTCGACTGTTCTCAGTGGGGAGGGGTCTCCGGGATCACCTCCTCCTCGTGCCCAGGAGGCAAATGCGTCGTCGGCGAACCCGGAGACCCCTCCAGACGTGAGTTCGGTCGAGCAGGCATCCCCAGCTGGCTCGTCGAGTGAGGTGCGGAAGATCGATGCTCCTGAGGCGGAGGCGGTGGACCTGATGAAGGTCGCTGGGGGAGCGGTGGCGAAGCGCGTGGTGCCCGCGCTGGTGGCGGGTGCTGTGGTGATCGGCGTGGTCATCTGGCTCGTCTCTCGCTGACGCCTCCACTGGTCGGACGCCGCGGGCGGCGCCTCCGCTGGCGGCAGCCGTCACGCCGCCCTCCGCCATCCACCAACCGAGGGGTCTCGGCTCGTAGGATCGAACCCATGTTCGATCAGGCCGGGCCGGTGCTCGGGATCGACCCGGGTCTCTCGCGCTGCGGGTATGGGGCCGTTCGCCCTGGCGGCGGCGAGCTCGCCATGGTGGCCCTCGGTGTGTTCGAGACGCCCAAGACGCTGCCACTCCCGGATCGGCTGGCGATGCTCGAGGCCGATCTCGCGCAGCTCGTGGCCGACATCGGCCCGAGTGCGATGGCGGTGGAGCGAGTGCTCTTTCAGGCGAACGTCCGCACGGCGATCTCGGTCGGACAGGCGAGCGGGCTCGCGTTGGCAGTCGCGTCGCGAGCAAGCGTCCCCGTCACGCACTACAGCCCGAACGAGGTCAAGCTCGCCGTGACCGGCTACGGCGCGGCCGACAAGGCGCAGGTGCAGGTCATGGTGCAGCGCCTCCTCGGTCTCGACTCCGCACCTCCGCCCGACGCTGCGGACGCGCTCGCACTCGCGCTGTGCCACGGCTCGTCGGCGAGCACACGAACCGCCGCCGCGGCTGAGCCGCCCGGGCGCGGCCTCGAACGAGCAGTTGCGGCCGCGCTTGCGCGTGAGGGGGCGAAGTGATCGGGTCGTTGCGCGGCGACGTGCTGGAGCGCGACGTGACGGGGGAGGTGATCCTGGACGTCGGTGGCGTGGGGTACCGCGTGCTGGTACCGCTCGGTTCGCTCGAAGCCCTCGGCCCAGGAAGTGCCGCGTTCCTCTTCACCCACCTCCACGTGCGGGACGACGCGATGGTGCTCTTCGGGTTCCCCACCCGCGAGGAGCGCGACACCTTCGAGGTCCTTATCGGCGCCCCAGGTGTCGGTCCCAAGCTCGCATTGGCGATCCTGTCAGCGCACTCGCCGGCATCGCTCCGCCGTGCGCTGCTCGATGACGATCTCGACGCGCTCACGCTGGTTCCCGGCGTCGGCAAGCGCACCGCGCAGCGTCTCTTCGTCGATCTGCACGCTCGTCTCGAGGTCCCGTCGATGGTCGACGTCACCACCGACGGGATGAACGCATCGGCGAGGAGCGAGGTGCGCGACGCGCTCACGGGCCTCGGCTACGGACCCGACGAGGTGCGTGAGGTGCTGGCCCGGCTTCCCGAAGAAGGGGCCGTCGAAGATCTGCTGCGTGACGCGCTGCGGCAGCTGGCCGGCGCACGCGCCTGAGCGCATGAGAGACGAGCTGCTCTCCGCCGCCGCCGACCCCGCGGAGCAGGCGGAGGAATCCACGCTGCGACCGCGTCGGCTGTCGGAGTTCGTCGGTCAGACGCGCCTCAAGGAGCACCTCGAGATCATGCTGGGAGCGGCGGCCCAGCGCGGACAGGCCGTCGACCACCTGCTGTTCGCGGGTGCCCCGGGTCTGGGCAAGACGACGCTCGCATGCATCGTGGCGGCGGAGCTGGACGTCGGGCTGCGCATCACGAGCGGACCGGCCCTCGAGCGCGCGGGCGACCTCGCGGCCATCCTCACCAACCTCGATGACGGTGACGTGCTGTTCATCGACGAGATCCACCGTCTCCCGCGCACGGTCGAAGAGGTGCTGTACCCCGCGATGGAGGACTTCCAGCTCGACATCGTGATCGGCAAGGGGCCGTCGGCCCGCTCGATCCGACTTGACCTCCCGCGCTTCACGTTGGTGGGTGCGACGACGCGCAGCGGCATGATCACCGGCCCGCTTCGGGATCGGTTCGGCTTCCTCGCCCGACTCGACTACTACGAGCCCGAGGATCTGTTCGCGATCCTCGAGCGCTCGGCGCGCATCCTTGGCGTCCCGCTGGTGGCCGACGGCGCCGCAGAGATCGGTCGCCGCGCCCGGGGCACGCCGCGCATCGCGAATCGGCTCCTCAAGCGCGTGCGCGACTACGCGGAGGTGCGCAGTGACGGACGCATCAGTGTGGAGACGGCGCGTGCCGCCCTCGTGCTCTTCGAGGTGGACGACCTCGGCCTCGACAAGGTCGACCGCGCGATCCTTCATGCGCTCTGCGTCACGTTCGTCGGGCAGCCGGTAGGGCTCGGCACGCTCGCGGTCGCGGTCGCGGAGGAGCCGGAGACGGTGGAAGACGTGTACGAGCCGTTCCTGCTGAAGCAAGGCTTGATACGACGCACACCACGAGGTCGCGTTGCGACGCCCGGTGCGTACGCGCACCTCGGACTCGCGACGCCAGCCGTCGCCGCGAGCCTCTTCGACGAGGATTGAGGGTCGACCGAGCGTCGAGAGAGGCCTCCGCTACGATCCCCTGACTCTTCGGGGAGACCGATGGAATTCGCGATTGCTTGGTTCGTGCTGCTGGCGGCGGTGTTCTTCTTCCTCGTCGTGCGTCCACAGCGACGCCAGATCGCGGCGCACCGGGCGTTGGTCAGCAGGCTCCAGGTCGGCGACGAGGTGATCACCGCGGGCGGCTTGTACGGCACGATCCGTGCGTTGCGGGACGAGACGATCGAGCTCGAGGTGGCCGACGGTGTCGTTGTGCGGATGGCTCGGGGCGCGATCGCGCGCGCCGTGGAGCTGCCCACCACGACAGACGACGAGGTTGCCTGACCCGTGACCGTCAAGCGGCTGCGGACCTACCTGGTGATGTCGATCCTCGTGGTCGTCGCCAGCCTCGGCGGGGTGCTCGCGTCGGGCGACGAGCCCGTCCTCGGACTCGATCTCCAGGGTGGGATCTCCATCGTCTACGAGGCGGTGGGGAAGGCCAAGCCGGGCGCGCTCGACGTGGCGCGAGACATCATCGAGGAGCGCGTCAACGGCCTGGGCGTCGCCGAGCCCGAGATCAGCCGGCAGGGCCGAACGATCTCGGTCGACCTCCCGGGCGTGAAGAACCGTGCCGAAGCCGCGAAGATCGTCGGCCGGACGGGTGAGCTGCGTTTCCGCCCGGTGTTGTTCGAGCTTCCGCCGGCGGGGAAGAGCCCGTCGCCCAGCAGCACCACAACCGGAGCCACCGGGACCGCGGCTCCCATGACGACCACCACGACGGTCTCACCGTCGGACGAGGCGGTGAAGGCGGCCATCACCTCCTGCGACACCGACACCGTGCAGGCGCTCCTCCAGGCCGGAGCGACGATCCCGACGACGAAGCGCGCCGACGACAAGCGCACGTCGTGCCTTGTGCTCCGCCAGGACGGCGAGCCGCTGCGGCTGTACCTCGGGCCGACGGAGCTCACCGGCGAAGTCGTCGATTCCGCGAAGTCCAGTTTTGCTCCGGGACAGGGCTACGCGGTGTCGATGAAGCTGACCGGTGAGGGATCAACCGCCTGGGATCAGCTCGGGGCGAAGTACTTCCAACAGCGCGTCGCGATCGCGCTCGACAGCGTCGTGCGCTCCGCGCCGGCCATCCAACCAGACCAAACCGCGTTCAGCTCCTTCGGTGGGACGGCTGAGATCAGCGGCGACTTCACCCAGGAGGAATCCGAGCGGCTCGCGAAGCTCATCAACTACGGCGCGCTTCCGGTTCGCCTCGAGAAACTCGCAACCAACGACGTGTCACCGACGCTCGGCCGCGACCAGCTCGACGCGGGGATCGCCGCTGGTGCGATCGGCCTCGTACTCGTCGCTCTCTACATGCTCGTGTACTACCGACTCCTCGGCGCCGTGGTCCTCGCCGGGCTGCTCCTGAGCGGGGCCTTCGTCTACGCGCTCATCACCTTCCTCGGGCAGACGATCGGTCTCGCGTTGACCTTGGCCGGCGTCACCGGCCTCATCGTCTCGATCGGCATCACAGTGGACTCCTACGTCGTGTACTTCGAGCGCCTGAAAGACGAGGTACGAACAGGTAAGACCGTACGTTCGTCGGTCGACCGTGGGTTCGCGCGCTCGTTCCGGACCATCCTCGCGGCCGACCTCGTGTCGCTCATCGGCGCGAGCGCGCTCTACTTCATCGCGATCGGCTCGGTGAAGGGCTTCGCCTTCTTCCTCGGAATGTCGACGCTGCTCGACCTCGCCGTGGCCTACTTCTTCATGCATCCCCTCGTGTCGTTGATGGCGCGGCGTCCGTCGCTGGTGCGCATGCGCAAGGTGGGGATCGCGTCGGGCCTCGACACTCCCGAGGCCACGGCATGACAGCTTCAGCAACTGTCGATCGGCGCCGCGGTCTGCTCAGCACGCTGCGTGACGTGTACCACGAGAACACGCGCTTCGACTTCATCGGACGGACGTGGCTGTGGGCGCTGATCTCGGGAGCTGCCGTCGCCGTGTCGCTTGCGACGCTGGTTCTTTCGGGCTTGAACCTCGGGATCGACTTCACCGGGGGAACGTCTCTCACCGTCAAGGTCACGGGTGCGGCGCCCACCATCAGCGATGTGCGCGACGAGCTGCGACCGTTGGGTCTGGCCGACGCCAAGGTGCTCTTGCAGGAGAATCAGGCGAACGGTGAGCGTTCGGTCGTCGTCCAGGTGTCCGACCTGTCGACGGCGAAGGAGGCCGACCTCACGGCGTCCCTGGAGCAGTTCGGCGACATCACCCGGCGCGCGGAAGTGAGCGCGAGCTGGGGCGATCGCGTGAGCTCCAAGGCACTGCTCGCGCTGGTGGTCTTCTTCGTGCTCATAGCGAGCTATCTCACGTTCCGGTTCGAATGGAAGATGGCCGTGGCCGCGATCATGGCAGTGGTGCACGACATCGCCATCACCGTCGGCGTGTATGCCGTGAGCGGCTTCGAGGTCACGCCCGCGACGGTGATCGCATTTCTCACGATCTTGGGCTTCTCGCTCTACGACACCGTGGTGGTGTTCGACAAGATCAGCGAGAACACGCCGAGTGTCGGTGCAGATCGTGGTGATTCCTACTCCAGCATGGTCAACCGGTCGATGAACGCGGTGTTGATGCGGTCGCTCAACACGTCCTTTGTGGCCTTGCTCCCGGTCGCGTCGCTGCTCGTCGTGGGGAGCGGGGTCCTCGGGGCGGTGTCTCTCCGAGACTTCGCGCTCGCGCTCTTCGTCGGCTTGCTCGCCGGCGCGTATTCGTCGATCTTCGTGGCCACGCCGATCTTGGCCTGGATGAAGGAGCGTGAGCCGCGCTACCGGGCGCTGCGAGAGCGCTCCGCCGCCCAGCTCGCACGCGGCGACGTCGGTCCCGCGACGACGGCCGCCCCGCCGACGTCCGATCCTTCACGCGTCTCCGATGCCCCCGCCGCGCCGCGACCGCCGGGCGCCGTCGCCCCACGGCCACGCCAGCAACGCCGGAAGCGACGACGCTGACCCACGAGCACGGCCTCTACCATTGAGGCGACGAAGCAGCGTCGACCCGCAATGGTGAAGGCGATCCGATGAGCACACTCGACGCCCGCCCCGACCGCCGGTCGGGCCTCACGCTGCCGTGGCGCCGGCATCACGTCGATGTCGAGCTCGCGCCGCTGCTGGATGCCTTCCACAAGCGGCACCGGCGTGCCGACACCACGCGCATCGAAGAAGCCTTCGACGTCGCCCGGGTGGCGCATGCCGAACAGGTTCGGCGCTCCGGCGAGCCGTACATCGCGCACCCGCTCGGGGTGGCGATGATCCTCGCCGAGCTCGGCCTCGACGACGTGACGATCGCCGGGGCCCTGCTCCACGACGCGATCGAGGACACGGTGATCACGCTGGCGGACCTCGAGGACCGGTTCGGCCCCGAGATCGCAGCGATCGTCGACGGCGTCACCAAGCTCGACCGCCTGCACTTCGACTCGAAGGAGGCGCAGCAGGCAGCAACGCTGCGGAAGATGCTCGTCGCGATGGCGAGCGACATCCGCGTGCTCCTGATCAAGCTCGCCGACCGACTCCACAACATGCGCACGATCGCGTCACTCCCCGAGGTTAAGCAGCGCCGGATCGCCCAAGAGACGCTGGATGTGTACGCGCCGCTCGCGCACCGGCTGGGCATCGCCGACGTGAAGTGGCAGCTCGAAGACCTCGCGTTCGCGGTCTTGCACCCGAAGCGGTACGCGGAGATCGAGCAGATGGTCGCCAGCCGGGCTCCCGAGCGGGACGAGGAGCTCCGCGCGGTCGTCTCACAGATCAAGGATCGGCTCGCTGACTTGCACATCGACGCGCAGGTGCAGGGGCGCCCGAAGCACTACTGGTCGATCTACGAGAAGATGATCGTGAAGGGGAAGGCGTTCGACGAGGTGCAGGATCTCGTCGGCGTCCGGGTCGTGGTTGGCTCGGTGAAGGATTGCTACGGCGCGCTCGGCTCAATCCACGCGCTGTGGGCGCCGGTGCAGGGGCGGTTCAAGGACTACATCGCGATGCCGAAGTTCAACCTCTACCAATCGCTGCACACGACCGTCGTGGGTGCGCAGGGCAAGCCGGTCGAGGTGCAGATCCGCACCCACGAGATGAACCGACGCGCTGAGCACGGGATCGCCGCGCACTGGGGCTACAAGGAGCGCTCGCAGGCCGAGGACCTCGCGTGGTTGCAACGGATGGTCGCCTGGCAACAGGACACCGACGACCCGACCGAGTTCATGCACACCCTGAAGGTCGATCTCGAGCAGGACGAGGTGTTCGTCTTCACACCCAAGGGCGAGGTCATCACGCTGGCAGCCGGTGCGACACCCGTTGACTTTGCCTACGCGATCCACACCGAGGTCGGTCACCGCTGCATCGGAGCGCGCGTCAACGGTCGCCTGGTCCCCTTGGACAGCGCGCTCGAATCGGGTGACGCGGTCGAGATCTTCACGAGCAAGGTCGAAGGCGCGGGCCCGAGCCGAGACTGGCTCCAGTTCGCGAAGACGCCCCGCGCGCGCTCGAAGATCCGGCAGTGGTTCTCGCGCGAGCGCCGAGTCGACGCCATCGACTCGGGCCGTGAGGATCTCGTGAAGGCGCTCCGACGCGAGGGTCTTCCGGTGCAGAAGCTCACACGCTCAGCTGCGCTCCTGGGCGTGGCCGAAGCGATGCACTACGCGGATCTCGAAGCGCTCCATGCCGCGATCGGCGAGGGCCATGTCTCGGCCCGAACCGTCGCTCAGCGCGTCCAGCGCGAGCTGCGCGGTGGCGAGGAGCAGCTGCCCGTCACGACCCGTCGGCCGCCCACCACGGCGCGCGGCCGCCGGGCGGTGGGCGTGCACGTCGAAGGTCTGGATGACGTCATGGTGCGGTTGTCGCGCTGCTGCACGCCGGTTCCGGGTGACGAGATCATGGGCTTCGTCACGAGGGGCCGAGGTGTGTCCGTGCACCGAACGGACTGCGCGAACGCCGTGTCGCTCTCGACGCAGTCCCAGCGACTCATCGAAGTCGAATGGGACCATGACGAGACCGCGACGTTCGTGGTCTCGGTCGAGATCGAGGCATTGGACCGATCGTCGTTGCTGCGGGATGTCGCGCAAGTGCTTGCCGAGCACCACGTGAACATCCTCGGCAGCGCGTCGCAGACGAGCAGCGATCGGGTCGCCCGGTTCCGGTTCGATTTCGAGCTGGCCGATCCCAGTCATCTCGAGTCGCTGCTCAAGGCAGTGCAGCGTGTCGACTCGGTGTTCGACGCCTATCGCGTGCTCCCCGGCGCCGCCGCCGCGAGCCGCACCTGATCTCCCACCGATCCGGGGGTACCGGGTCGTACGATGCGGCGATGGCCGCGTCAGAAGCTTCTCCCTACCGCGCGCCGGCTGGCACCCACGATGTGCTCCCTCCTGAGTCAGCGCGGTGGATCGAGGTGGTCCGACGCTTCGCCGATCGGGCCGCCCGCTTCGGTTACGGGCTGGTCATCAACCCGATCTTCGAGCACGCGGAGGTCTTCGAGCGCGTCGGCGCCTCGACCGACGTCGTCCGCAAGGAGATGTACGAGTTCGAGGATCGGGGGGGCCGGCGGCTGGCGCTGCGCCCGGAGGGAACCGCGTCCGTCGTGCGCGCCTTCGTGCAGCACCACCCGACGCCACCGTGGAAGACGTGGTACCTCGCACCCAACTTCCGATACGAGCGACCCCAGAAGGGGCGCTACCGGCAGCACTGGCAGCTGGGCGCCGAAGTCCTCGGACTGGACGATCCTGATGTCGACGTCGAAGTCATCGCGTTCGCGCACGGCTTCTACACGGACCTCGGCCTGCGGAAGGTGCGCCTCTTGGTCAACTCCATGGGCGCGCCTGAGGACCGCGCCGAATACACCGACGTCTTGCGCGAGTACCTCTTGGCCCACGCCGAGGGTCTGGGTGACGAGTTCCGGACCCGCGCCGCGGAGCACCCGCTGCGGCTCCTCGACGCCAAGCAGGAGCCGTGGCAGGACGTCATCGAGCGAGCGCCGCAGCTCACCGAGCACCTCGGCGATGCGGCACGCGCCCACTTCGAACGGGTCCAAGAGGGTCTCGAGACACTCGGGATTGCCCACGAGATCTCGCCGCGACTCGTGCGCGGCTTCGACTACTACACCAGCACGACGTTCGAGTTCGTGAGCGACGCGCTCGACGCCGCGCAGGACGCGGCCGGCGGCGGCGGCCGCTACGACAAGCTCGCCGAGGAGATGGGCGGTGATCCCACGCCGGGGATCGGGTTCGGGATCGGGATCGAGCGAGTGCTCATCGTCTGCGAAGCAGAGGGAATCGCCCTCGGCGCGGCCGGCCCCGTCCTGGACGCGTTCGTGATCGACCCGGGTGCCGGCGCGGCCGCCACGCTCATGGTCGCCGCGCTGCGCGAAGCGGGGTTGCGCGCAGACCGCGCGTACGGCGGTCGCTCGGTCAAGGCTCAATGGAAGCTCGCCGACCGGTCCGGCGCGACCTATGGCTTGATGCTCGGTCCTGACGAGCTGGCCCGTGAAGTCGTCGCGGTGAAGGACCTCAGCGCGGAGTTCGGCGAGACGAAGCAGATCGAAGTGCCGCGTGAGCAGGTCGCGGGCTGGCTGCTCCAGCGCCGGGAGCAACGCACCCGATGATGCGCACCCACCTCGCCGGGGAGTTGAGACCCGAGCACCGCGGCGAGCAGGTGGCGGTATGCGGTTGGGTAGACGGTCACCGCGACCATGGCGGCGTGGTCTTTGTCGACCTGCGCGACACGGCAGGGCTCGTGCAAGTGGTGCTCGACCCGCAGGAAGTTCAGGGTGTCGACCCCCACGCCATCCGATCCGAGTACGTGCTGCGAGTCACGGGTGCGGTGCGCGATCGCCCGAAGGGCACAGAAAACGCTGACCTCCCGACGGGCGGCATCGAGGTTGCCGCGACGCACGTCGAGGTGTTGAACGCGTCCGAACCGACGCCGATCCCAATCGACGAGCGGGTGGAGGCCGACGAGATGCTCCGTCTGCGGTACCGATACCTCGACCTCCGGAGCAGTCGGCTCCAACGCAACCTCCGGCTCCGCGCCAGGCTCACCAGAGCATTGCGTGAGTCGCTCGATGCGCGGGGATTCGTGGAGATCGAGACCCCCTTGCTCATCGCATCCACCCCTGAAGGTGCGCGCGACTTCGTCGTGCCGTCCCGGCTCTCGCCTGGTTCCTTCTACGCCCTGCCCCAGAGCCCGCAACTGTTCAAGCAGCTCCTGATGGTCGGCGGCCTGGATCGCTATTACCAAGTTGCGCGCTGTCTCCGTGATGAAGACCCGCGCGCTGACCGCCAGTTCGAGTTCACCCAGCTCGACGCGGAGATGAGCTTTGCCGACGCAGATGACGTGATGGAGGTGATCAGCGCGGTCGTGACCACGGGGATCGAGGCCGCGACCGGCATCGAAGCGCCGAAGGTCGAGCGGCTCACGTGGCACGAGGCGATGGAGCGGTTCGGCACCGACAAGCCGGACCTCCGCTTCGGCCTCGAGCTGGTCGACGTCACCGAGGTGTTCGCTGCGACCGAGTTCCGCGCGTTCCAGGCCGACGTGGTGAAGGCGATCTGCGTGCCGGGAGCCGCCGACCTCGGCCGCAACCGCCTCGACGCGCTCATCGAACGCGCCAAGGACCTCGGCGCCGCGGGTCTTGTGTGGATGCGCGTCCAGGACGGCGGCACGCTCGATGCACCCGTCGCGAAGTTCCTCTCCGACGCTGAGTCCATCGGCCTGGTGGACCGAACCGGCGCAGCTCCAGGCGACCTCCTGCTGATCGCGGCCGGCGAGCGACCGGTCGTGCGGCGCGTCCTCGGGACCATCCGGCTCGACCTCGCGCGCCCGCCGGTGCACGAGGGCCCGCTGCGCCTGGTCTGGGTCGTCGACTTTCCGTTGTTCGAAGGCATCGAAGACGGACGCCCGGTGCCGGCGCACCATCCGTTCACCATGCCGCACCCCGACGATCTGTCGATGCTGACCGACCTGACCGGGCCTGAGCTGCTCGAGACGCGATCCCTCGCGTACGACCTCGTGCTCAACGGTTGGGAGCTCGGGTCGGGCAGTGTGCGGATCCACCGCCCCGACCTCCAGGAGCAGGTCTTCGCAGTGCTCGGCATCGACGCCGAGCACGCGCGGGCACGATTCGGCTTCCTGCTCGACGCGTTCCGGTACGGAGCGCCCCCGCACGCCGGCTTTGCCTTCGGCATCGATCGCCTCGTCGCGATCCTCGCCGGCGAGGAGAACATCCGAGAGGTGATCGCCTTCCCGAAGACGCAGTCGGGCGCCGATCCGCTGACGGGCGCACCAACGCCCATCGACCCTGGGCAGCTCACCGAGCTGGGTTTGACGGTGAAGCCACGAAGGAAATGACCGACCTGTTCAGCACCGCGGTCGAAGAGCGGCTGCGTTCGCGAGCACCGCTCGCAGCTCGGCTTCGCCCGCGGACGTTGGACGAAGTGGTCGGGCAGGAGCATCTGCTCGCGTCCGGACGACCGCTCCGAACGCTCATCGAGGCCGACCGCCTCTCGTCGGTGGTCCTGTGGGGGCCGCCCGGCACTGGCAAGACCACGATCGCTCGCCTCGTCGCCGTCGACACCGCGAAGGCGTTCGAGCCGCTCTCGGCGGTGAGTGCCGGGGTCAAGGATGTTCGCGACGTCGCCGAGCGCGCGCGGGTGAGGCTCGGTGAGCAGGGCCAGGGCACGATCCTCTTCCTCGACGAGGTGCACCGCTTCAATCGGACGCAGCAGGACGCTCTGCTCCCGCACGTCGAAGAGGGACTCTTCGTCCTGATCGGCGCGACGACCGAGAACCCGTTCTTCTCGCTGACCGGCCCGCTCTTGTCGCGCTCGACGTTGTTCCGATTGGAGCCGCTCGATCGGACAGCGCTGCGCACGTTGCTCATGCGGGCACTCGACGATTCTCGAGGTCTCTCCGGCGAGGTCGTGGTCGAAGAGGCTGCGCTCGATCATCTGGTCGATCGCTCCGATGGGGACGCCCGCCACGCCCTCACCTCCTTGGATGTTGCGGCCGCGCTGAGCCTTGAGGCCGGCCGCATTCGCATGTCCCTCGCCGATGCCGAAGCCGCGCTCGCACTCCGAGCGATCCGCTACGGCGACGATGAGCACTACGACGTGCTGTCAGCGTTCATCAAGAGCATTCGCGGCTCAGATGTCGACGCCGGCTTGTACTGGCTCGCTCGGATGCTCGAAGCGGGGGAGGACGCCCGGCTCATCGCGCGCCGCCTTGTGATCCTGGCGTCGGAGGACGTCGGCCTGGCCGACTCGAAGGGGCTGCTCGTGGCGGACGCGGCCGCGCGTGCGGTCGAGTTCGTCGGTCTTCCCGAGGCGCAGCTGAACCTGGCGCACGCGGTCGTGTACCTGGCGCGGGCACCGAAATCGAACTCGGTGACGATGGCGCTCGGCGCTGCCCGCGCCGACGTGCACGACCTGCCGGCGGGACGCGTCCCCGCGCACTTGCGCGACTCTCACTACGCGGGCGCGGCGGTCCTTGGCCACGGTGAGGGCTACCAGTACCCCCACGACGCGCCAGAGGGTTGGGTCGAGCAGCAGCACCGCCCCGACGAGGTGGCCGACCGACGCTATTGGAACCCCACCGGACGGGGTGCCGACGTCGTCGGGGGTGCTCCAGGAGACGACGCGCCCGGCTCCACGACGAGCCGTGAAAACACCGACAAGTAGCCTGGACCGGATGCCGCCGCGCACCGCCGACGAGCTCCGCACCGCGTTCTTGGAGTTCTTCGCGGCGCGCGAGCACACGATCGTCCCGTCGGCGAGCTTGATCCCGCACGACCGCTCGTTGCTCTTCACAAACGCGGGCATGGTGCCGTTCAAGCCCTACTTCGTGGGTGACGAAACGCCACCGCAGCGGCGCACGACCTCGGTGCAGAAGTGCGTGCGCGCCGGTGGGAAGCACAACGACCTCGAAGAGGTGGGTCGGACCAACCGCCACTTCACCTTCTTCGAGATGCTCGGCAACTTCAGCTTCGGGGACTACTTCAAGACCGAGGCGATCGAGTGGGCGTGGGAGCTGTACCGCGACGTGCTCGCGCTCCCGATGGACCGCCTCTGGGTCACCGTGCACGAGTCCGACGACGAGGCCGCCGACATCTGGCGCGACCGGATCGGGCTCCCGGCCGAGCGGATCCAGCGCCTGCACGAGGACAACTTCTGGCGGATGGCCGACACCGGCCCCTGCGGACCGTCGAGCGAGATCTTCTGGGATCTCGGTGAAGGCTTCGGGAGCGGCGGCGGGCCCGCGGTCGGCGACCCGAACCGCTTCATCGAGATCTGGAACCTCGTGTTCATGCAATACGACGCACAGCCCGACGGACACCTCGCCGCGTTGCCGAGCCGCAGCATCGATACCGGAGCCGGTCTCGAGCGGAACTTGCTGGTCCTCCAGGGCGTCGACTCGATCTTCGACATCGATGTGTTCCGCCCCCTGATCCAAGCGGCAGAGCAAGCGGCGAGCGTCACCTACGGAGATGACGATGACAGCGACGTCTCGCTGCGCATCTTGGCGGAGCACGGTCGCACCATGACCTTCCTCGTCGCCGACGGCGTTGTGCCGTCGAACGAGGAGCGTGGTTACGTCCTGCGTCGGATCATCCGACGCGCAGTACGACACGCCTTCTTGCTCGGCGCGTCGGAGAGCGTGACGCCACAGCTCGTCGACGCGACGGTCGCTGCGATGGGTGGCCCGTACCCCGAGATCGTCAAGAACCACGAGCTCGTGTCGCAGACCGTGGCGCGCGAAGAGGAGAGGTTCCGTCAGACGCTCGAGCGCGGTCTCGACATGCTCGACGGTCTCCTCACGCAAGGTGACGTGAGCGGCGACGACGCCTTCTTCCTGCACGACACGCTCGGCTTCCCGGTTGACCTCACTCGGGAGATCGCCGAAGAGCGATCGCGTCGCGTCGATCTCGAGGGGTTTCAGGCGCAGATGGAGGACCAGCGTCGTCGCGCGCTCGCCGCCCGGAAGGCGAGCACGGCGACCACGCCGACCGAGGCTTACCGAGAGCTCGCAGAGCTAGCAGGACCAACCGACTTCGTCGGGCGTCAAGAATACGAGACCGTCGGGGCAGAGGTGCGCGGCCTCGTCGCGAATGGCACGCGGGTGCCCGAAGCCTCGACTGGTGAGGTCGAAATCGTGCTCGACCGCACACCGTTCTACGCCGAGTCGGGTGGTCAGGTGGGTGACACCGGGACGATCACCACTGCGAACGGTGCGTTGGTTCGCGTGCTCGACACCCAATACGGGCTGCCGGACCTGGTCGTGCACACAGGCGAGCTCGAAGAAGGGTCGATCGCGGAAGGCGACGAGGTCACGGCTCGGATCGACGCCCCGCGCCGGGATCGCATCCGCCGTAACCACACCGCCACGCATGTGTTGCATTGGGCGTTGCGAGAAGTTCTCGGGTCCCATGTGCAGCAGGCCGGATCATTGGTCGCGCCGGACCGTCTGCGATTCGACTTCAGCCACTTCGAGGCGGTCTCTCGTGAGCAGCTCGACGACATCGAAGCACGTGCCAACGCGCAGGTCATCACCGATGCACCGGTTCGCCACTACGAGACCACGAAGGAGCATGCCGAGAGCCTCGGGGCGATCGCCTTCTTCGGCGACAAGTACGGCGACCTCGTACATGTGCTCGAAGCAGGTGAGCACTCCATCGAGCTGTGCGGTGGCACGCATGTACATGCGCTTGGGTTCATCGGACCGATCAAGATCGTGAGCGAAGGTTCAATCGGGGCAAACCTCCGCCGCATCGAGGCCGTCACGGGTGATGCTGCGCTCGCGCATATCCACCGTGAGGAGCTCGTGCTTCGAGAGACCGCGAGTCTGCTGAATGTGGGCCCAACCGAGGTCGGCGACCGCGTGGATCGCCTGCTCGCCGAGGTCAAGGATCTGCGGAGTGAGCTCGAGATCCAGCGACGCGGACAAGCCGCGACCGTTGCGACGAGCCTTGCCGCGTCTGCCGTCGATGGCGTGGTCGTCGCCAGACGCGACGGGCTCACGAACGATGAGATCCGGGGCTTGGCGATCGCGACGCGAGACGCGCTGGGCTCTGGCGTCGTGGGACTCGTCGGGATCACACCGGACGGTGAGAAGGCTGCGATCGCAGTCGCAGTGAGCAAAGACCTCGTCGAACGCGGCGCGAATGCCGGTGCGGTGTCCGCCGAGGCTGCGAAGGTGCTCGGTGGCGGGACAGGCAAGCAAGCCGATGTCGTCGCCGGTGGGGGGCCGAACGCGGGGGCGGTCGACGAGGCGCTGGCACTGCTCGGGCGGCGCGCCAAGGAGGCCGCCACCGGCGCGGCCGGCGCGAAGTAGGCCAGCGATGGCTCGAGTATTGGGCGTGGACCTCGGCGCGGTTCGCATCGGACTCGCGTGCTCCGACCGGAGCGGAACGTTGGCGACACCGCTGTCGGTCCTCACGCGCACGGGGGACCCGTCGCGCGACCATGCAGCCATCGTGGCTGTGGCTCGTGCGGAAGGTGCCGAGCAGATCGTTGTGGGCATGCCGGTCTCGCTCGATGGCACCGACGGACCCGCAGCGCGCGCAGCTCGCGACGAAGTCGATGCGCTCGCGATGCGTGCAGGTCCGGAGCTACCCGTCAGCGTCCACGACGAGCGCTTCACGACGGTCGGTGCCGAGCGTCGCCTCGCTGCGGTAGGGGTCAAGCGGCGCGCCCGGCGCAAGATGATCGATGCGGCGGCCGCGGCGGTCATGCTCCAGTCGTGGCTGGAGGGGGACCGATGAGCGGTTGGGAACCGCCGGACCCGAGAAACCCGAACCCGGGTGGTCCTGGCCCGACCGGGCCCGGACGACGCCAGGGGGCCGGTGTTCCCCGCGGTACGAGGCCCACCCGCGGCGGTGCGGCGGCACCGGCCGGCGGTGCGGCGCGCAGTCGCACGCGTCGCGGTGACTCGAGAAGGCCGGCACCACCGCCGTCCGAGGCTCCGACCGAGCAGATACCCGCCCTCGGGCGACAGGAGAGCGCGCCGGCGCGCACGCGGACCGGTGCTTCCCGATCAGATCGAAAGCGCGGCCGGCGGCGAAATGTCCGGGTCCTGGCTGTCGTCGGTGTGATGCTCCTCCCGTTCGTGATCGCCATCGCATGGTTCGCGTACCAGCTGCGACCCGGGTCCGACGGTCCACGTGTGACGATCACGATCAAAGAGGGGATGGGTACGTCCGAGATTGCCGACCTCCTCGCGCGCAAGGACGTCATCGGCTCCGGGCTCGCGTTCAAGCTCTGGACGACGATGAGCGGCGGCGGCCCGTACCAACCTGGATGCCACGACCTGCACGAGGGCTTGGGGGTACGCGGTGCGACCAGCCTCCTCGGCGCACCCGGCGGCGAGCTGATCAAGGGTAAGTGCGTTCTCCCGACGGAGGAGCCCGACCTCGAGCTGTTCCTTCCGCCCGGTCGCCGGCTCGACCAGATTGCGGCGATCGTGGGCGAGCTCACGGGTCGGGATCCGGCCGAGTTCCTCGCGGTCGTGAACTCCGGAACCATCCGCTCGAAGTACCAGCCCGCAGAGGTCACGTCGCTCGAGGGCATGCTCTTCCCCGACACCTACCTCATCGGCGCGAACTGGACGGACGAACAGATCGTGCAGCGTCTCGTGGACCGTTTCGACGAGATCGGCGACAAGATCGGTCTCGCGAACGTGCAGGGCCTCACGCCGTACCAGGCCATCGTGACCGCATCGCTGATCCAGACAGAGGCCAAAGTCGTGGACGACGCGCCCCTGATCTCCGCAGTCATCAGGAATCGGCTCGCTCAGGGCATGCAGCTCCAGGTCGACTCCACCCTGTGTTACGCGAAGGGTGGGTGCCCACCGCTGCCGACTGACGCCGACAAGACCATCGACTCGCCGTACAACACGTACCTGATCCCGGGGTTGCCGCCCACGCCGATCGCGAGCGTGACCGAAGCATCGCTGCGCGCGGCGCTGACCCCCGCGAACGTGCCGTACCTCTTCTACGTGATCGCGGACGAGGAGGGTCGCCACGCGTTCGCGACGACGCTCGAGGAGCACAACCGCAACGTCGAGGCCGCGCGCGCCAAGGGCTTGCTTTGACTCGTGCCCTCACGGGCGCCACGCGGGTGGCGGGGATCATCGGCGACCCGGTCGGTCACTCGCGCTCGCCAGTCATCTGGAACGCGGCGTTCGCGGCGGCCGACGTCGACTGGGTCTTCGTGGCGCTCCCGGTGCCTGCCGGCGGCGCTGCAGTCGCACTGGACGGGATGCGCGCGCTGGGGATCGCCGCCCTCACGGTGACCATGCCGCACAAGGCGGATGCTGCGGGGGCGTGTGACCAGCTCTCCGAGACGGCGACGCGGCTCGCCGCAGTGAACGCGATCACCAATGCCGACTCGCGTCTGATGGGGGACTCTACCGACGGGGAGGGATTCGTCCGCTCGGTGGCCGACCACGGCGTCGATCCGTCCGGCCGGCGGTGCCTCGTGCTCGGAGCCGGTGGTGCCGCGCGTGCGATCGCGCTCGCACTCGGTGACATCGGAGCCGAGGTGGTCGTCGCGGCGCGGCGTATCGGCGCGGCGCAGGCGGCGGCTTCGCTCGCATCGGGCGGTCGCGGTGTTTCGTTCGACGCGGTCAACGACGAAGTGTCGAGCGCGGATGTGATCGTGAACGCCACACCGCTCGGAATGGATGGAGAAGCGCCGCCATTCGATGTCGAGCTGCTCCGCCGCGACGCCGTTGTGGCCGAGACCGTGTACCACCCGATCGAGACCCCGTTGTTGGCTCGCGCCCGGGCCCGAGAGCTCCTGTGCATCGGCGGCGTCGGGATGTTGGTGCATCAAGCCGCGATCTCGTTCCGTGCCTTCACGGGCATCGACGCGCCCCTCGATGTGATGCACGCCGCGGCAGCACGGACGAGCTGACGACGATGCTCACCGCGTCCGCGGGTCTCGTCGGCCTCGTTGTCGGTGTGCTCCTCTGGGTGCTCGTCGAGCGTGTCCCCGCCCGGCACGCGGTCCTGACCAGGCCGTTCCCCGAGGTTGCTGGCGCGTTCCGCGAGCCGCTCGGGCTCGCGGTGGTGATCGTGACGGGTGCACTGTGGGCCGGTGTCGCGCAACGCCTGGGCGACGTGTGGGAGCTTCCGGCGTTCCTGCTCCTGGCGGCCGCGCTGGTGGCACTGTCGGCGATCGATCTTCGGCACTTCATCCTCCCGAATCGCATCGTGTTCCCGCTCGCGGTCGCGACGCTACTGTTGCTGGGTGGGGCCGCTGCCGCCGAAGGAGACGCAGACGCGTTCCTCCGAGCGCTCGCGTGCAGTGCCGGGGGTCTGTTCGCGTTCATGATTCTGCATCTCGCGTCACCGCGTGCGATGGGCTTCGGAGATGTGAAGCTGTCGTTCGTCCTGGGCCTCGCGCTTGGCTGGCTGGGGGTTGGAGAAGCGGTGCTCGGCCTGTTCCTCGGGTTCGTGTACGGCGCGGTTGTCGGGATGTTCCTGATCGCGACCAAGCTGCGTTCTCGCAAGGACCACGTGCCGTTCGGCCCGTTCCTCGCCGCGGGCGCGATGACTGCCGTGCTCGTCGGGGACGTCATCGTCGATTGGTACCGGGGATAGGAGCAGGTCGACGCGTCACCTGAAGTCCGCGGGCGCGCGATATCCCCGCCAGTATCCTTGTCAGTGGTTGCTCCGCCGCGGACGTCACCGTCGTCCCGGTCCGACAGACGAGGTCGAGGTTGCTGCGTTACCTGACAGCGGGCGAGTCGCACGGACCGGCCCTCGTCGCGGTCGTCGAGGGCCTCCCATCGGGCATGCCCATCACGATCGAAGACGTCGCCGCGGAGCTCGCCCGTCGGCGACTCGGCTTCGGGCGCGGCCCGCGGATGCGCATCGAGCAGGACGAGGTCGAGTTCCTCGGTGGTGTACGCCACGGGCGCACCCTGGGCTCGCCGGTTGCGATCGCCATCCGCAACACCGAGTGGCCGAAGTGGGCCGAGGAGATGTCACCGGCGCCGGGGAAGACGGAGAAGCCGTTGACCCGCCCTCGACCTGGCCACGCCGATCTCGTCGGCATGCAGAAGTACGGGTTCGACGACGCCCGCGACGTGCTCGAGCGAGCCAGCGCGCGTGAGACCGCGGCGCGGGTCGCTGTAGCCGCGCTCGCCAAGACATTGCTCGGGCACCTCGGTGTGCACGTCCTGAGCCATGTGGTGCAGCTCGGTCCGGTTCGCGCCGCGGCCGACCGTCGACCCAAGCCGGCCGATCTCGACACCGTCGACGGCTCACCCGTTCGATGCTTCGACCCCGACGCCGAGGCCGCGATGATCCAGGCCGTCGAAGCAGCCGCGAAGGATGGTGATTCGCTCGGGGGCGTCGTCGAAGTGCTTGCGTACGGTGTCCCGCCCGGGCTCGGGTCCCACGTGCACTGGGATCGGCGCATCGATGGGTTGCTCGCGCAGGCGCTCATGAGCATCCAGGCCATGAAGGGCGTCGAGCTCGGTGACGGCTTTGAATCCGCCGGCCGTCGAGGCAGCGAAGCCCACGACGAGATCCTGTGGGACGAAGATTCGGGCTACTCCCGCGGCTCGACACGCGCCGGAGGGACCGAGGGCGGGATGACGACCGGCGATCTGCTCGTGGCCCGCGTCGCGATGAAGCCACTCTCCACGCTCAACCGGCCGGTCTTGAAGACCGTGGACGTCGGCACCAAAGAAGAGACGGTGTCGTTCAAGGAGCGCACCGACGTGACCGCCGTGCCGGCGTCGGGAGTGGTCGCCGAGGCGATGGCGGCGCTCGTGATCGCGGGCGAGGCGACGCGAAAGTTCGGTGGCGACTCGCTTGCGGAGCTCGTTCGCAACCACGACGCCTACATCGCGTCGCTGGGATGAGACGCAGCGGAGCCTTGGCCGGATGGCCGGGAAGGCGGAGCGAAGTCGACCCGAGGAGAT
>JBBECS010000036.1:260371-301845 GCA_040881685.1 Acidimicrobiia bacterium
AGCGGAGCCTTGGCCGGATGGCCGGGAAGGCGGAGCGAAGTCGACCCGAGGAGATGAGCGAGGGAGCCCCACGCCATCTCGTGCTGATCGGCCTCATGGGCGCGGGCAAGACAACCGTCGGTGAAGCGTGTGCCGCTCGCCTCGGTCGACCGTTCGTCGACACCGATCAGCTCGTCGAGGCGCAGACCGGTCGGACGGTCGCCGAGATCTTCACGTCCGGTGGTGAGGCCACGTTCCGCGCCCTCGAGAAGCAAGCCGTTGCCGACGCGTGCGCATCACCGCAGCCGCTCGTGATCTCGTGCGGCGGCGGTGCGGTGCTCGACCCGGAAGGCCGGAAGGTGATGTGCGCGTCGGGCATCGTTGTTTGGCTGCGAGCCGCGCCGTCGGTGCTGGCCGCGCGCGTCGCCGACCATCTGCCGGACCGGCCGCTACTACCCGAGACTGGTGCCCAGAAGGAGCTCGAGCGCTTGGCCGAGCTCCGTGCTCCGGCCTATGAAGGGGCCGCGCACGTCACCGTCGACACCGACGGACACAACATCGAGAAGACCGTTGACGCGGTCTTGGCCGAGGTCGCGCGATGCACCGCGTGACGGTCGCGGTGGAGCCGCCGTACGACGTGACGGTCGGGGAGCATGCGCTCTCGGCACTGGACGCGGTCCTTGCGGGTCGACGCAAGGTGCAGGTCGTCACCCAACCGCGCGTTTGGAGTGCGTGCGCCAGCCGGATCAGCGAACTGGTCAAGACCCCTCTCGAGCTCGTCGTTCACATCGATGACGGTGAGGACGCAAAGGCGCTCGGCACGATCGAGTTCCTGTGCCGGGCGTTCGCGACGGCGGGACTGCACCGCGGCGACGTGGTCGTCGCATTCGGTGGAGGAGTGGTCGGCGACACGGCGGGGTTCGCCGCCGCGGTGTACCACAGAGGTGTCGACGTCGTGCAGGTGCCGACCACGCTCCTGGCCCAGGTGGATGCCGCGATCGGCGGCAAGACCGCCGTGAACCTCCCCGAAGGCAAGAACCTTGTTGGCCGATTCCACCAACCGATCGCGGTGATCGCCGACACCGCGACGCTCTGCTCGTTGCCTGACGCGGAGTATCGATCGGGACTGGGCGAGGTGGCGAAGTACGCCTTGATGCCCGAAGGCGACGGGGTTGCGGCGATCCTCGAAACGCAGACCGATCTCGTGCTGCAGCGTGATGCAAAGGTGTTGAGCGAGCTGGTCGCGGCGTGCGTGGCGATCAAGGCTCAGATCGTGGCCGCCGACCCCGAAGAGCGCACGGGCGTACGGGCGACGCTCAACCTCGGCCACACGCTCGCACACGCGCTCGAGACCACCTCGGGGCACGCGCTTGCGCACGGTGAGGCCGTCGCGATCGGGCTGGTGTTCGCTGTCAACCTCGCAGCGCTGCTCGAGCGGGTGGGCAACGATGCGGCAGAACGAGTCACAACCTTGCTTGCAGCGTTGGGCCTGCCGACGGCCGTCCCGAGTCCGGCGCCGTCGGCCGACGATCTCGTGACGATCATGAAGCGTGACAAGAAAGCACAAGGTGGTCTCACGTTCGTGCTGCCGACAGCAGACGGTCTCAGTGTCGTGGAGGATCCCCCGATGCGGGTGATCGACGAGGCCCTGCGCAGCGTCGGTGTGGGAACCTGAGGACCTGATGGCCACGATCCTGCTGTTGTCCGGCCCGAACCTGAATCTGTTCGGCGAGCGCGAGCCCGAGATCTACGGAACCGACACTCTCGACGACATGGTCGCCGACGCGCGAGCGGTCGCGGAGGCGCACGGCCACGAACTGGAACATGTGCAGTCCAACCACGAGGGTGGGCTGATCGAGGCGATCCACGGTGCGCGAGGACGCTGCGCCGCACTCGTGATCAATGCGGGTGCGCTCACGCACTCGTCGTTCGCGCTCGCGGATGCCCTCGAGACCTTCGACGGCGTCAAAGTCGAGCTCCATGTGTCGAACCCCGCGTCGCGTGAGGAGTGGCGTCGAACGTCGGTGGTGGCGCCGTACGTGACCGCGACGGTGAGCGGCTTCGGGCGCGCGGGCTACCGATTGGCTGTCGAGGGCGCGATCGGCCGCCTCGAAGCGTCATGAAGGGCGCCCTGCCCGCGTTGGATGTCGGAGCGCGCCTCGGGCGGCTGCGGGCGCGCTTCGCCGAGCCGGCGATCGATGCGGTCCTCGTGACGCGCCTGCCGAATGTCGCCTACCTCACGGGCTTCACCGGATCCGCCGGGATGCTCTTGGTCACGCCCGACGACGCGATCCTCATCACCGACGGCCGGTACGCGCAACAGTCCAAAGAGCAGCTTGGCGCGGCCGGAGCGCCGGCCCGGGCCGAGATCGCGACCACGCAGGCGGCTCAGCGCGAGCTCCTGTCGACGCTTGTCGCCGGTCGTGCTCGCCTCGGCCTCGAGGCCGACGGCGTCTCGTGGTCGCAGCAACGCACGTTCGCTGACTGGTTCGCTGGCACCGAGCTCGTCCCGACCGAACGCATGGTCGAAGACCTGCGCGCCGTGAAAGAGCCGGGCGAAGTCGCCCGCATCAGGGCCGCATGTGCGATCGCCGACGACGCGCTGGCCGAGGTCCTCCCCACGCTGCACGAAGGCCCGACCGAGCGCGAGTTCGCTCTCACGCTGGAGTGGGCGATGCGCTCGCGGGGTGCGAGCCGTACGAGCTTCGAGACGATCGTGGCGTCGGGCCCCAATGGCTCGAAGCCGCACTCCCGACCCACCGATCGGACGATCGGAGCCGGTGAGCTGATCGTGATCGATTTCGGCTGCGTCGTCGATGGGTATTGCTCCGACATGACCCGCACCGTCAGCGTCGGCGACCCCGGCGTCGAAGCCCGACGCGTCTGGGACGTCGTCGCAGCAAGCCAGCGTGCCGGTCGTGACGCGGTGCGCGCCGGCGTGAGCTGCGCTGACGTCGATCGCGCGAGCCGCGCCGTCATCGAAGACGCGGGATGGGGCGACACATTTGCGCACGGGACGGGGCACGGCGTCGGACTCGAGATCCACGAGGCACCGCGAGTGTCAGCAACCGCGGATGCTACGTTGGAGACGGGCCACGTCGTCACCGTTGAGCCCGGCGTCTACCTTCCCGGCGTCGGTGGCGTGCGGATCGAAGACACCGTGGTCGTGACGTCCGACGGCGCCGAAGCACTCACCGAGTTCCCCAAGTCCCTCGTCATCTGATTCGAGCAGCGGTTCGCCTTGAGCATCTCTACGAACGACCTGAAGAACGGCATGGCGCTCAACCTCCCCGAGGGCCTCATGACCGTCGTCGAGTTCCAGCATGTGAAGCCGGGCAAGGGTGGCGCGTTCGTGCGCACCAAGCTCAAGAACTTCCGCACCGGTGCGGTGCTCGAGCGCACGTTCCGAGCCGACGAAAAGGTCCCGCTCGCGATGATCGACAAGCGCGCGATGCAATATCTGTATCGCGAAGGCCCGGCCCTGGTGTTCATGGACTCCGAGACGTATGAGCAGCTCCACGTGCAAGCCGAGCAGCTCGGGAGCGCCGTCGACTTCGTGAAGGAAGGCGACACGGTGGTCCTGCCCGTCTACGACTCGGCCGTGGTCGGCGTCGAGCTCCCCGCCGCCGTGGAGCTCGTCGTCTCCGACACCGAGCCCGGGATCCAGGGTGATCGGGTGTCGGGCGCGCGCAAGCCGGCGACGTTGGAGACTGGGCTCGTGGTTCAGGTGCCGCTCTTCGTGGAGCCCGGTGACTCGGTGAAGGTCGACACGCGCACGGGTGAGTACCTAGCCCGCGTTTGAGGCGGGTACGCGACGATGGCGACCCGGCGCGAGGCCCGAGAACGAGCCCTGAGCCTCTGCTACGAGTTGGAGACGCGCGGTCTGACCGCCGACGAGCTGCTCAGCGAGCTCACGGTAGCCCCGGATCCGTACGCAGAGCTGCTCGTTCGCGGTGTCGACGAGCACCGTGAGGAGATCGACGCGCTGCTGCGCAAGCTCTCGGAGCATTGGGCGCTCGAGCGCATGCCCGCAGTTGATCGCGCGCTGCTGCGCATCGGGAGCTACGAGCTCGGGTGGGAGCCGGACCTGCCGCTTGCCGTCGTGATCGACGAAGCCGTCGAGCTCGCCAGCCAGTACTCCACCAAGGACTCGGGCCGGTTCGTGAATGCGCTGCTGGCCAGGATCGCCTCGGAGCTGCGCGCGTGACGTCCATCCCGACCGAGACCGCGCCGACCGAGACGGTCGGGGAGCCCGAGCTCGACGATGTCACGACCACCGATCGGCCGTGGCTCGTGATCGTCTGGAACGACCCCGTCAACTTGATGTCGTACGTCGTGTACGTGTTCCAGAAGCTCTTCGGCTACTCACGCGAGAAGGCCACCCGCCTGATGATGCAGGTTCACCATGAAGGCAAGGCGGTCGTGTCCGATGGCAACCGCGAGAAGGCGGAGGCCGATGTGGCCCGGCTCCACGGATACGGCCTCTGGGCAACGATGGAACACCCGTCGTGAGCCCAGCCTTCGAACGGACGCCGGACGGCTTCGAGCTCACGCTCCGCACGGAGGAACGAGACCTCCTGCGCTCGTTGCCGGACGAGCTTCGCGCCCTCTACGAGCTGGGGCCCGACGAGTCCGACCCGGTCCGTGGCCGGCTGTTCCCGCGCGCGTACCTCGACCCGACCGCCGAGGACGCGGAGCGTGAGTGGCGCGACCTCGTGCATCCGGAGCTCGTGCGCGATCGCATGGATGCGCTCGACCGCTTGCTCGCGAGCCTCGACGCTGCCCCCGCGGCAGAGCACGGCACGGTTGTGGTGCCGCTCGACGGCGATGCGGTCCGCGCGCTCTTGTCGGTCCTCAACGACGCCCGGCTGGCGCTCGGCACGCAGCTCGGCGTGACCGAAGACACCGACTACGACGAGCTCGACTCGTCCGATTCCCGAGCGCCGGGGTTGACTGCCTACGCCTGGCTCACGTACGTCGAAGGTGAGCTCATCGAGACGTTGCTGGGGGACCTGCCCGGCTAGTTTCCTCGGTCCGACGGTGCTCCGGGGAGGAACACGTGGGACATCTCGACGGCAAGACGATTGCGATCACCGGTGCGGGCCGCGGCATCGGGCGAGCGGTCGCATTGGCCTGTGCCCACGCCGGAGCCAACGTGGTCGTGAACGACTTCGGTGTGAGCATCGACGGTAACGACCCCGATAGCGAGATCGCCAACGCGGTGGTTGCTGAGATCGAGGCTGCCGATGGGTCAGGCGTCGCAGTGGCGGACAGCGTCACCACCATGGCCGGCGGCGAGCGGATCGTGCGCACCGCAGTGGACAGGTACGGATCGATCGACGGCGTCGTGTGCGTGGCCGGCATCCTGCGCGAGCGGATGCTCTTCAACATGGCCGAAGAGGAGTGGGACCCGGTCATCGAGACGCACCTCAAGGGCACGTTCACCGTGTTCCGCGCGGCCGCTCCGATCATGCGTGAGCAGAAGTCGGGCACGATGATCGGCTTCACGTCGGGCGCCTTCGCAGGCAGCGTCGCCCAGGCCAACTACAGCGCCGCCAAGGGCGGCATCGTCTCGCTTGTCCGCAGCGCGGCCGTCGGCATGTACAAGTACGGTGTCACGGCGAACTGCATCGCACCGGTCGCCCGCAGTCGCATGTCGGTGAACGTGCCCGGCGAGCTGACGATGGGGGAGCCGGAAGACGTGGCGCCGATGGTCGTGTTCCTGCTCGGCGATTCGGCCCGGCACGTCACCGGTCAGGTGTACACGGCCAACGACGGGATTATCGCGGTCTGGAACCAGCCCACCGAGGTGCGCGAGATGCGCAAGGAGGGTCGCTGGACTCCCGACGAGATCGCCACGCGCTTCGACGAGGTCGGTCAGGAGCGCATGGGCATGATCGACCGCCTCGACGCTATGGCCAAGGCCGCGGCCGAGAAGAAAGCCGACTGACCGCTGACGCGACTGATTTGGTCGCGCCGGACGTTGTGGCGACGCTCAGGCCTGGTCTCGAACGCGGCGTGTTACGCCGCGTTGGTATGGGGTGGGGCACGAAGAGACCAGGTGCCGTCTTCGTGTTCGACGACTTCGTAGCCCTTGTGAGTGATGAGATCATGGTGGTCGGGGCAGACGCCGCCGATCACCTCGTAGGTCGTGAGCCGATTGTCGGCGAAGCCGAGCGTGTGATGGCGCTCGATCGCCCGGGAGTGGTCACAGTCCCTGATCTTGCAGACGCCGCCGTCGCGCGCGTCGACGGCGATCTTCAAAGCCTTGGGCACGTGACGCGTCGTGGAGACAACGGTCTGGACATCGACACCGTCGGAGATCACGAGCTCCAACAAGCCGTGCTGGAGCACTTTACGGGCGTGCGCGACCGGCACTGGTCCGACACCCGGGATCTCGCAGACTTCGCCAGACAGCGTGCAACCGTCGAGGAGTGACTGCAGACCGACGTTGACCCGCACGACCGGTTCGGATCGCTTCGGCGAAGCTTCTGGTGCGGTGCCGCTGGCGAGTGCGATGAGCGCGTCGAAGCGATATGCGGCCTGCGATTCGCGCTGGTCGCTCGTTCGGGCTGCCTCGAAACGCACCCGGGTCAGCGGCTCGAGGGCGGCGAGCAGATCGGCCACGTGTTCGGTCGGCCCCGAGAAGGAACCGTGAGTGGCCATGCCCTGGGTCCAGGTGCTCAGGTGCCGTTCGTCGTGGGCGATCTTGCGAAGGCGGTGCTCGTCGGACGCGGCCACGACGACCCGCTCCTTGGTGGCGCGCAGCTCCCGGAAGCCACGTTTGGCGGCGGACAGCATGCGGGTCTCGGACTCGGGGGCAAAGGCGGCAGCGGCGGTCACTTGCGCGGCCTGCGCCAGCGAGAGCTCGCCAGCGCGGAGCTTCTCAGCGGTCGCCGGCAGATCCGCGAGCCGCTCGGCGGTTGTGAGGACCTCGCGGGCCGCGTGCTCCGACGTGCCGATCACGTTGGCGAACCACTGCTCGGGTGTCGCCGCGTGGGAGACGCGTCGCCACGCACCCGTGGTGACCGCACGCTGGGCGAAGAGCATCGCGGCGGTTTCGGCCAGCTTCTTGAGCTCAGCAGCCCCCTGCGCGCATGTGGCCGCGTCTGCGCCCGAGTACGTGTCTGGATCGACACCCGCGAGGTACTCGCGCAGCTCGCCGGTGATGCGCGCCAACGTGTTCATGACGTGCAGCATGGCAGGGGGGTGTGACAGTCACGCCGGTCGTCAAGCAGAAATCTCGAAGAACTTCGAGAAATGTTTGGTGGAGAAGGTGCGCGTGAGCAAACACGCGCGAGCGCGCGCTCGCAGAGATGTCACTCCGGAGTCATGGCTCCACCGTTGGCTGAACCGCCGCCGACGGCGCCAGCTGCGGTGACGCACTCGGCCTTGGTGGGTGCTTGACGGCCCGCTACAATGAGCCAGACCGTGAAGGGAGTCCTGTGAGGCTTCCACGGACTGGAGATGGATGATGGCCGACGCCTCGGGCGCCGCCCACCAACAGGACGCTGTGGCCGCCCCTGGGGGCGGCCGTTTCGCGTTCCGGGCGAACGTCTTCTCAGCCGACGATCTGCGGCGGGCCCACACCCGCATCGCCCACGAGATCGTGGAGCGCAACCACGGGGCCGACGACCTCGTGCTCATCGGGTTGTACACGCGCGGCGTCGCCGTCGCCCACCGCCTGGCCGAAGCGATCACCTCGTTCGAGGGGGTCGAGGTGCCGGTCGGCGCGATGGACGTGGCCTTCTACCGCGACGACATCGCCCTTCGCCCTGTCCAGCCGCTGGGACCCACGGAGGTGCCGGTCGACGTCAACGACCGGACCGTGGTGATCGTCGACGACGTGCTCTTCACCGGCCGCACGGTCCGCGCCGCGCTCGACGCGCTCACCGAGCTCGGCCGACCGCGGGCGGTGCAGCTGGCCGTGCTCGTGGACCGCGGTCACCGCGAGCTGCCGATCCGCGCTGATTACGTCGGAAAGAACCTGCCCACGAAGATCGCGGAAGACGTGCGGGTGCGGTTGGTCGAGGTCGACGGGGAGTCGGCCGACGGACCCGACGACGGCATCGATCTCTGGGGACCCGAATGAAAAACCTCCTGTCGATCGCCGACCTCGAGCGCGACGAGCTCGAGACGCTCCTCACGCTGTCCGAGGACTTCCTCCACGTGACCGAGCGCGAGATCCCAAAAGTGCCCGCGCTGCGCGGCAAGGTCGTCGTGTCGCTCTTCTACGAGGACTCAACCCGCACGCGGATCTCGTTCGAGACCGCGGCGAAGCGGCTGTCGTGCGACGTCATGAGCTTCAGCGTCGGGTCGTCGTCGGTGAACAAGGGGGAGGGACTGCGCGACACCGTCCAGACGATCGCCGCGATGGGCATCGACGCGGTGGTGGTGCGTCACTCCGCCGCGGGCGCCCCGGCGCGGGTGGCGAGCTGGATCGACGCCAGCATCATCAACGCGGGCGACGGCAGCCACGAGCACCCGACCCAAGCGCTCCTCGACCTCCTCACGCTTCGACGCTCGCGTGGCCCCGACCTCGCTGGCCTGCGGGTCGGCATCGTGGGCGACATCGTGAACTCGCGTGTCGCGAGGAGCCTCGTGCTCGGCCTGGACGCGGTCGGCGCTCGAACAACGCTCGTCGCGCCACCCACGCTGCTGCCACCGGTGCTGGAGGGCTGGCCGGCCGAGGTGACGCACGACCTCGACGAGCTCCTCCCCGAGCTCGACGTGCTCTATCTGCTCCGCATCCAGCGCGAGCGCAAGAGCGCGGCACGCCTGCCATCTCAGCGCGAGTACACGATGCGCTGGGGCCTCACCGTCGAGCGTGCCGCGCGCCTGAAGCCCGACACCTTGGTCATGCACCCCGGTCCGATGAACCGCGGCGTCGAGATCGCCGCCGAAGTGGCCGAGGGGCCGGCGTCGCTCATCACCGAGCAGGTCACGAACGGGGTCGCCGTGCGAATGGCGGTGCTCTACACGCTCCTGGGCTCGGGAGCACAAGTTGCCTGAGCTCAACGAGAGCGTGGTCATCAAGAACGGGAGCGTGATCGACGCGACCGGCGAGCGGGCGGCGGACGTGCTCGTCGCGGACGGCCGGGTCGTCGAGGTCGGTCCGGGCCTGAAGGGCGACCGCGAGCTGGACGCGTCCGGCTGCGTCGTCGTTCCGGGCTTGGTGGACCTGCATGTTCATCTTCGAGAGCCGGGCGGTGAGGACGCCGAGACGATCGACACGGGCGCGCGAGCGGCCGCGCTCGGTGGGTTCACCGCCATCGTTGCCATGCCCAACACCGAGCCGCCGCATGACGAGCCGAGTGTCGTCGCCTCGGTGCTCGCGGCGGGCGCGCGGTCGTCGTGTGACGTGCACGCCGCGGGCTGCATCACCGAAGGACGCGAGGGCGCAGCGCTCGCGCCTCTGGGCGAGCTGCACGCGCTCGGCGTACGCATCTTCACCGACGACGGATCGTGCGTCGAGCAGGCGGGCGTCATGCGGCGCGCGCTGGAGTACGCGCGCTCACTCCCAAACGCGGTCATCGCGCAGCACGCCGAAGACCCGTCGCTCGCAGACGGCGGCCACATGCACGAGGGTGAGTGGTCGAGCCGGCTGGGGATCGCGGGGCGCCCCGCGGTTGCGGAGTCGGCGATCGTCGCGCGCGACTGCATCCTCGCTGAGCTGACCGGCGGGCGAGTGCACTTCCTGCACCTCTCCACCGCCGCCGCGGTGGACATGGTGCGCGACGCTAAGGCCCGCGGCCTCGCGGTGACCGCGGAGGCAGCCCCGCACCACTTCAGCCTCACCGACGCGGCCTGCGCGTCCTTCGATCCCGCGTTCAAGGTGCACCCGCCCCTGCGCAGCGAAGCAGACGTCGCGGCGGTGAAGCAAGGGCTTGCCGACGGCACGATCGACGCGATCGCCACGGACCACGCACCGCATGCTGTCGAGACCAAGGAGCGGCCCTTCGAGGAGGCGCCGCCAGGGATGCTCGGACTCGAGACGGCACTCGCCCTCACGATCACCGAACTGGTCGACCCCGGTGTCCTCTCGCTGAGCGAAGCACTCGCGCTGTTGTCCTGGCGTCCGGCCGCGATCGCCGGGCTCGCGGAGCACGGCCAGCCGATTGCGCCCGGCGCGCCGGCGAACCTGTGCGTCATCGACCCCACGATCACGTGGGACGTCGATCCGACGCGGCTGGCGAGCAAGGCGCGCAACACGCCCTTCGGGGGACGGACGCTCACCGGTCGCGTGCGTCACACGGTCCTGCGGGGCACTCCGGTCGTGGTGGACGGCGAGGCCTGTCGGTGAGCGGCACTGAAGCGCTGCTCGTGCTGCGCGACGGCACGACGTTCGAGGGCATGGCGATCGGTGCGGTGCCGACGGGCGGGGTGGCCACGGGTGAGGTTGTCTTCAACACGGCCCTCTCGGGCTACCAGGAGATCCTCTCCGATCCTTCCTACGCGGGTCAGATGATCGTGTTCACCTACCCGCACATCGGTAACTACGGCGTCAACGACCATGACCTCGAGAGCCGACGGCCGTTCTGTCGTGGGGTGATCGTGCGGGACCTCGCGCGGCGGGCAAGCAGCTGGCGGGCGACCGGCGATCTGGCGACCTTCCTCGAGCGTCACGGCGTCCCCGGCATCACGGGGATCGACACCCGGCGACTCACCCGTCACTTGCGCGAGGTCGGAGCGATGCCCGGTGCGATCGGCACCGACGAAGCGCTGGTGCGCGCCGCGGCGAGCGGGGCCGAGGGAACCGACGGGATCGACCTGGTGGCGGAGGTCACCACCCCCGATGCGTACTCCGTTGGCGATCCCGATTCACCGTTCTCGGTGGTCGCGTACGACTTCGGCATCAAGTCCACGATCCTGCGCCGCTTGGACGCCGCCGGATGCCGGGTCGAGGTCGTCCCCGCGAGCACGTCAGCCGCCGATGTGCTCGCGCGGTCCCCTGACGGAGTGTTCCTGTCAAATGGACCTGGTGATCCGGCCGCCGTGCGCGGCGCCGCGGAGCACGTGGCCGCGCTGCTCGGGGCGGTGCCCGTGTTCGGCATCTGCCTCGGGCACCAGATCCTCGGGCGCGCACTCGGCGCCACGACCACGAAGCTGCGGTTCGGCCACCACGGCGCCAACCATCCGGTTCGCAACGAGTCGACAGGGCGCGTCGAGATCACGAGTCAGAACCACAACTACGTCGTCCAGGCCGACACCGTTCCCGGAGGGGCCGACGTCACCCACGTCAACCTCAACGACGGAACCGTCGAAGGGCTACGCGTGCGTGGCGTTCCCGCGTTCAGCGTGCAGCACCATCCCGAGGCTGGTCCCGGCCCGCACGACGCGGCGTATCTCTTCGCAGAGTTCACCGATCTCATGACGGTCATGTAGTCGTGCCGCGCCGCAACGACATCGACTCGGTGCTCATCATCGGCAGCGGGCCGATCGTGATCGGCCAGGCGTGCGAGTTCGATTACTCGGGCACGCAGGCCTGCCGGGTGCTTCAGCGCGAAGGGTTTCGAGTCGTGCTCGTGAACTCGAACCCGGCCACGATCATGACCGACCCCGAGTTCGCGGATGCCACCTACGTCGAACCCCTCGACGTCGAGACGCTGACGCGCATCATCGAACGGGAGCGACCCGACGCGTTGCTCCCCACGATTGGCGGACAGACGGCACTGAACCTCGCCATCGCGCTGCACGACGGAGGAGTGCTCGAGCGGTACGACGTCGAGCTCATCGGAGCGGGCGTCGAGGCGATCCACACTGCCGAAGACCGGTCTCGGTTCAAGGTCGCCATGGAGGAGATCGGGCTCACGGTGCCAGTGTCGGGGTTCGCGTACTCCGTCGCGGAGGCGCTCGACGTCGCGCGTTCGGTCGGGTACCCGGTCGTGGTGCGCCCGTCGTTCATTCTCGGGGGCGGTGGCACCGGCATCGCGGGCGACGAGCGCGAGCTCGCTGAAGCCGCCGAGCGGGGACTCGCCGCGAGCCCGGCCACGGAGATCCTCGTGGAGCAGTCGGTGCTGGGGTGGAAGGAGTACGAGCTCGAGGTCATGCGTGACAACGCAGACAACGTCGTGGTCATCTGCTCGATCGAGAACCTGGATCCGATGGGCGTGCACACCGGCGACTCGATCACCGTGGCCCCCGCGCAGACGCTCAGTGACGTCGAATACCAGGCCATGCGCGACGCCGCGTTCGCGTGCATCCGCCGCATCGGCGTCGACACCGGCGGTTCGAACATCCAGTTCGCCGTCCATCCGCAGACCGGCGAGATGGTCGTCATCGAGATGAACCCGCGCGTGTCGCGTTCGAGCGCCCTCGCGAGCAAGGCCACCGGCTTCCCCATCGCCAAGATCGCGGCCGCGTTGGCCGTTGGGTACCGCCTCGACGAGATTCGCAATGACATCACCCGCGAGACGCCCGCGTCCTTCGAGCCCACGATCGATTACGTGGTCACGAAGGTCCCGCGGTGGGCCTTCGAGAAGCTCCCCGGGGCGTCTCCGGTGCTCGGGACCCAGATGCAGTCGGTGGGCGAGGTGATGGCGATCGGCCGCACGTTCCCGGAATCGCTGCAGAAGGCACTCCGGAGCCTCGAGACCGGTCGCTTCGGGCTGAACTGCGACCCGGCCGAGGTGGTGGCCGATCGGGCCGATGTCGACGAGCTCGTTCGGGTTGCGGCCACGGCCACCCCTGATCGGATCTTTCTCGTCGAGGCCGCGCTACGCCGCGGCGCCACGGTCGAGCGCTTGCACGAAGCCACTTCCATCGACCCCTGGTTCCTGGACCAGATGCTCGCCATCACCGAGGAGCGCGCCGCTCTGGCGTCGAGCAGCGCCGAGAGCCTGAGCCGGGCCGATTGGCGAAGGGTGACGGGTCTCGGCTTCGCCGACGACCAGCTCGCATACCTCTGGGACACGAGCTCGGATCGGGTCCGCGACGCCCGGCTCGCGGCGGGGGTCGCCGCCACGTTCAAGACGGTTGACACTTGTGCGGCCGAGTTCTCGGCACGTACGCCGTATCACTACGCGACACACGAGGATGAGGACGAGGTTGCCGCGGTCACACGCGACGCGGTCGTGATCCTCGGCAGCGGACCCAACCGCATCGGGCAAGGTGTGGAGTTCGACTACTGCTGCGTGCACGCGGCGTTCGCGCTGTCCGAGGCCGGCTACGAGACCGTCATGATCAACTGCAATCCGGAGACGGTCTCCACCGACTACGACACGAGCGATCGCCTCTTCTTCGAGCCGCTCACGGTCGAAGCAGTCAGGGACATCTGCGATGCGCTTCGTCGTGACGGACCCCGACTGGCCGGCGTGATTGTCTCGCTCGGCGGCCAGACGCCACTGAAGCTCGCACACGCGCTCGAAGCCGTCGGCATCCCGGTGCTCGGAACCAGTCCAGCGTCGATCGACGTCGCGGAGGACCGTGAGCGGTTCAATGCGCTGTGTGCGTCACTCGCCATCCCGCAGCCCGACGGTGGCGTCGCCGCGACTCCGGGCGAGGCGCGCTCCGTCGCCGAGCGCGTCGGCTATCCCGTTCTCGTGCGGCCGTCGTACGTGCTGGGCGGTCGCGCGATGCAGATCGTCTACGACGTCGAAGGGCTTGACGCCGCGATGGCGGAGCTCGCCAGCGAGGGAAGCCTCGGGCGCGAGGGCGGCCTCTCGGCCGAGCGCCCCGCACTCATCGACCGTTTCCTCGAGGACGCGATCGAGGTCGATGTGGACGCGATCCGGGACCACACCGGTGAGGTGCTCGTGGGCGGGGTCATGGAGCACATCGAGGAAGCCGGGGTGCATTCCGGCGACTCGGCCTGTGCCATCCCGCCTCCGACGCTCCCTGGGGACGTCATCGCGACGATCGAGCGCCAGACGCACGCCCTCGCCGACGCGCTCGAGGTGTGTGGACTCCTGAACGTGCAGTTCGCGGTGAAGGACGGCCGTGTGCACGTCATCGAGGCGAACCCGCGCGCGAGTCGGACGGTGCCGTTCGTGAGCAAGGCGACCGGCGTGCTGCTGGCGAAGGTTGCCGCGCGGGTGATGACCGGTACCACGCTCGCCGCATTGCGAGACGAAGGTCTGCTCTGCCCGCCTGCCGCGGGCGGACACGTCGCGGTGAAGGAGGCGGTGCTCCCGTTCGCGCGCTTCCCCGAGGTCGACACCGTCCTCGGTCCCGAGATGCGCTCGACCGGCGAGGTGATGGGGGTGGACCGCTCGTTCGGCCTCGCGTTCGTCAAGAGTCAGGCCGCGGCCGGCAACGCGCTTCCGATGAGCGGGACGGTCTTCCTCTCGCTGGCCGATCGCGACAAGCGCGCTGGCCTGGGGGCCGCGCGGCGGCTCGCTGAGCTCGGCTTCGCGCTCGCGGCCACCACCGGGACCGCGGCCGCGCTCCAGGCCGAAGGGTTGCCCGTGGCGCTCGTCGTCGCCAAGGTGGGGGAGAGCGGCATCGACGCAGTCGACCTCATCTCGTCGGGGCGCATCGATCTTGTGGTGAACACGCCGCGTGGCAGCGGGCCGCGCGCCGACGGCAACCACATCCGCCGGGCCGCGACCCGGCATCGCGTGCCGTGCATCACCACGGTCGCGGCCGCGCTCGCTGCGGCCGCAGGGATCGCGGAATGGGTCAGCAGCGAGCCGACGGTGCGGCCGTTGCAGGAGTACCACCGGGACGGTCAGCTCCCGCTGGGGGTGTGATCATGCCTGCCCGCACCGACGACCTGGACACGCGCGTTCGGCTCGGTGGGCTCGAGCTGATCAACCCGATCGTCACCGCGTCGGGAACCTTCGGGCACGGTGCCGAGGTCGCGACGCTCTGCGATCCCACGCGGCTCGGTGCAGTGACCGCCAAGTCGCAAGCCCCGTTCGCATGGCGCGGGAACAGTGCGCCCCGGCTGCACGCGTCGGCGTGCGGCATGGTCAATGCCGTCGGATTGCAGGGCCACGGGGTGGAGCACTGGATCGCGCACGACCTCCCGGCACTTCGCGACCTCGGCGCCAGCGTGATCGCATCGGTATGGGGCCACGCGGTCGTTGACTTCGCACACGCCGCCGAGTTGCTCTCGTCGGTGCAGGATGAACTCGTTGCCCTGGAGATCAACCTGAGCTGTCCCAACCTGGATCACGGCGACGCGATGTTCGCCCACGACGCGGCCGCGACGGGTGAAGTGGTGAGCGCGGTCGCCGGCATCGGCCTCGAGCTACCCGTGTTCGCCAAGCTCTCGCCCGGCGTGGCCGATCTGCCGCGCATCGCAGGCGCGGCGTTGGATGCCGGCGCCGCTGGTCTGACGCTCGTGAACACGGTGCGTGCGCTCCTCGTCGACGCGGAGCTCCGACGTCCTGTGCTCGGGAGCCCTGGCGGTGGCCTGTCCGGCGCCGCGATCAAGCCCATCGCCCTGCGCGCAGTCCATGACGTGACCCGCGCCCATCCTGGTGTTGCTGTGATCGGCACCGGCGGCGTCTCGACCGGTGTCGATGCCGTGGAGATGCTGCTGGCCGGGGCCACGGCGGTCGGCGTCGGCACCGCGACGTTCGCCGATCCCCGTGCGGCGCTCAGGATCCTCGCCGAGCTCGAGCGCTGGTGTGCCGAACACGGGGTGCGCCGGATCGCAGACCTCATCGGCGCCTTGGGGGTGGAGTCGTGACCGACGCTCGAGGCCGACTCGTGCTCGCCCTCGACGTGGGCGATCTCACCGAGGCCCTGCGCGTCGCAACGCTGGTCAAGCCGTGGTTCGCCACCGCGAAGGTCGGCTACGAGCTGTATGCAGAGGCGGGCCCAAGTGCATTCGACGCACTCCAAGGACTCGGACTGCAGGTGTTCGCCGACCTCAAGCTCCACGACATCCCGAACACGGTGGCTCGAGGAGCTCGGGTCCTCGGTCGGCATGGCGTCAGGTTCTTGAACTTCCACGCGTCGGGCGGGGTCGCGATGCTGAAGGCCGGCGTCGACGCGTTCAAGGAAGGCGGCCGAGAGGGCGGCCACGACGCTCTCGTCGCGCTCGGCGTGACGGTACTCACCAGCGAGGCGAACGCCGATGCGTTCGACGAGCGCTTGCGTTGGTCGAGCGAAGCGGGCTGTGACGGCGTCGTCTGCGCGGCCGACGAAGTACGCATCGCACACGCCGCGAAGCTGCGAACAATGGTCCCAGGGATCCGGTTGCCGGGCCAGGACACCGACGATCAAGCGCGGCCGTCCACCCCCGAGCGTGCCATCGCTGACGGGGCGGACTGGCTCGTGATCGGGCGAGCCGTCACACGCGCGGACGATCCTTCAAAGGCTGCCGAGACCGTCCATGCGCTCGTGGAGCGAGCCTCGCTGTCGCAGTGACGGCCTGATCGGTTGTCGCCAGCAGCCGATATGCTCGCCGCCCGGTGCGCAGTACCCGCGCACCGAGCCGTTTTCGCGACGCCAGGATCGACACCAGGAGGTCGCCGATGCCGCTCCCGCCCGCGCTGACTCCGGAACAGCGCCTTGCCGCGCTCGAGAAGGCCGCGGCGGCGCGCCGTCAACGTGCCGAGGTTAAGGAGAAGCTCAAGGCAGGTGGTCTCACGCTGGAGCAGTTGTTCGTCCAGGGCGACGGCAACGAGACGATTGCCAAGCTCAAGGTGGTGAGCGTGCTCGAGTCGATGCCGGGAGTCGGCAAGGTCAAGGCGCGGCGGCTCATGCAAGAGCTCGACATCAGCGAGAGTCGGCGGTTGCGCGGGTTGGGCGACAACCAGCGCCGCAAGCTGCTCGATCGCTTCGCCTGATCCCCGTCGCCTGCGTCCGGTCGCGCCCGTGAGCGTGCTCCTCGTGATCGCCGGCCCGTCCGGTGTCGGCAAGGGGACGATCGTGCGGAGCCTTCTCGAGCGCGAGCTGCGGCTCTGGTTCTCCGTCTCCGCGACCGACCGCCCTCGCCGGCCGGGGGAGGTCGACGGTCGGGACTACGACTTCATCTCGAGGGAGGAGTTCGAGCGAATCCGCGACGCGGGCGGCTTCCTCGAGTGGTTCGAGGTGTTCGGCGATCTCAAGGGCACACCGCGCGGACCGGTGGAAGCCCATCTCGCCTCTGGTGACGACGTGCTGATCGAAGTGGACGTCCAGGGGGCCCTCGCCATCCGGGCCGCATTTCCCGAGGCGCTGCTGGTGTTCATCAAACCTCCCTCACGCGAGGTGCTCCGCCGTCGGCTCCACGACCGAGACCCCGCAGCCGACACCGAAGAGCTCGAGCGGCGCCTGGCGGAGGCCGACGCGGAGGAGTCCGCGGCGTCGAGCTTCGACAAGATCGTCGTCAACGACGACCTGGATCGTGCGGTCAACGAGATCGACGCGCTCATGGAGGCCAAACGCGAGGGCCGAGTGCCATGACGGCTTTGTGGGCATTGGCTGCTACCCTGGTAGGCCGCTGAGCCCGGCGTCCCCGCCCGGCTCGTTCCCCCGAGAATCACGGGAGTCTCGCAATGCCCGATCGCCGCGCGTCGCTCATGGAGCCGCGAATGGAGCACCTGCTCGAGCGGGTGGACTCGAAGTTCACGCTCGTGACGCTGGCCGCCATGCGAGCACGCGAGATCAACGACTACTACAACCAGCTCGGCGAGGGCCTCGGCAAGATCGTGCCGCCGCAGGTCACCTCGGTGTCGCGCAAGCCGCTGACGATCTCGCTCGAGGAGATCGAGGCCGGCAAGATCGAGTCGGCGCCGCTGCCCGAGGAGCCCGAGGCTTCCGAGGGTGAGGCGGCCGACGCCGACGAGCCCGCGGCGGAGTAGCCACCGCCCGGGTCCTCTTCACCCGGCGAGCGGCCCATGAACCCCGACCGATCAGATCTCACGCCACTGCGCGGTCGCCGGGTGGTGCTCGGTGTCGCGGGTGGCATCGCCGCGTACAAGGCCGTGGAGGTCTGCCGGCTGCTCGTCGATGCCGGCGCGCACGTCAGCCCTGTCCTCACCGCCGATGCGCAACGGTTCATTGGAGCGCTGACATTCTCGGCACTTGCATCCGAGCCTGCCCGCACATCGCTGTTCGGTGACGATAACGACCCCATCCCGCACACGCGCCTAGGGCAGAGCGCGCACCTCGTGGTGGTCGCGCCCGCCACCGCCAAGCTCCTCGGCAAGTACACGGCAGGGATCTCCGACGACCTCCTCACGGCGACACTGCTCGCCACGCGCGCTCCGGTGCTCCTCGCGCCGGCCATGCACACCGAGATGTGGGAGCACCCCGCGGTCATCGACAACGTTGCCGCGCTGGTGCGTCGCGGCGTCAACTTCGTCGGACCCGACGACGGACACCTGGCCGGCGGCGACGCAGGTCCGGGCCGGCTCGCGTCACCCGAGGACATCGTGGCGGCCGCCGCGGCCGTCCTCGCGAGTAGGCGCGATCTCGCCGGTGTCCGGATCGTGGTCACCGCCGGCGGCACGCGCGAGCCGCTCGACCCGGTTCGGTTCATCGGCAACCGCTCCTCCGGGAAGATGGGGCACGCGCTCGCCGACGCGGCGGCGCGTCGCGGCGCTGCCGTCACCCTCGTCACAACGAGCGCGCTCGAGGCCGAGTCGTCCGTGGAGCTGGTACACGTTGCAACTGCGGAGGAGATGCACGACGCTGTCCTCTCGCGCTTCGCCGAGAGCGACGTCGTCGTCATGGCCGCCGCGGTCGCCGACTTCCGACCCAAGGTGATCGCCGACCAGAAGCTGAAGAAGCACGACGGACCGCCGGAAGTCGTACTGGAGCCGACGCCCGACATCCTTACCGCGCTCGGCGAGCGCAAAGAGCGCCAGGTGCTCGTGGGCTTCGCGGCCGAGACCGAGCGCGTTCGCGAGCACGCCTCCGCCAAGCTCTCGGCGAAGCGGGTGGATCTCATGGTCGCCAACGACGTGGCCGCCCCTGGCTGTGGGTTCGAGGTCGACACCAATCAGGCCGTTCTGCTGGACTCGAGCGGCCGCGCCGAGGAGCTCCCGCTCCAGAGCAAGGCCGACCTCGCGGATGCCGTGCTCGACCGGGTCTGCGGCGTGTTGGAGCACCGAGGAGAGGAAACCTCTTGAGCACGCACTTCACGTTCACGTCGGAGTCGGTCACCGAGGGCCACCCCGACAAGATGTGCGACCAGATCAGCGACGCCATCCTCGATGCCATCCTCGACGAGGACCCCGAGAGTCGGGTCGCGTGCGAGTCGATGGCCACGACCGGCATCGTCATGGTGGCGGGGGAGATCAGCACGAACGCACACGTTGATTACCCGCGGGTCGTGCGCGACACCGTGTGCGAGATCGGGTACAACCACGCGTCGTTCGGCTTCGACGGCAAGACCTGCAGCGTCATCACCTCGATCGACAAGCAGTCACCGGACATCGCCATGGGCGTCGACAAGGCCCGTGAGCTCAAGGACGGGACCGGCGACCACTACGACGAGATCGGTGCCGGCGACCAGGGGATGATGTTCGGGTACGCGTGTGACGAGACCGACGACCTGATGCCGATGCCGATCTGGCTCGCACACCGGCTCGCGCAGCGCCTTGCCGCGGTCCGCAAGGACGAGACGCTCGACTACTTGCGCCCGGATGGCAAGACGCAGGTCACCATCGAGTACGAGGACGGCCGGCCGAAGCGCCTCTCCAACGTCCTGATCTCAACGCAGACCGGTCCCGGCATCGACGTGGACGGGCAGCTGCGGCCGGATCTCATCGAGCACGTCATCCGCCCGCTGATCCCCTCCCAGTTCGCCGATGACGACTACGAAGTGCTCTGCAACCCGACCGGCAGCTTCGAGCTCGGTGGGCCTCACGCCGACTGCGGCCTCACCGGACGCAAGATCATCGTCGACACCTACGGCGGGATGGCCCGTCACGGTGGTGGTGCGTTCAGCGGGAAGGACCCGACCAAGGTCGACCGGTCCGGTGCGTACGCAGTGCGGCACGCCGCGAAGAACATCGTGGCTGCCGGGATCGCGCAACGCTGCGAGGTGCAGGTCGCCTACGCGATCGGCATCGCCAAGCCGGTGTCGGTGATGGTCGAGACGTTCGGCACGTCCACCATCGACCCCGCGAAGCTCCCGGCGCTGGTGCACGAGCACTTCGACCTTCGACCCGCGGCGATCATCGAGCGACTCCACCTGCGGCGACCGATCTTCCGGCGGACTGCGGCGTACGGGCACTTCGGCCGCCCCGAGCCGACCTTTACGTGGGAGAGCGTCGACCAAGCCGAGGCGTTCCGCAAGGCCGCCGAGGCCGTCGCCTAGCAGTCCGTCACCCGTGGCACGCGTCTGTCGCGTGCTCCCAGACGTACCGGCGGTCGACCGCGCCTTCGACTACCTGGTTCCCGACGAGATGCGCGACCGCGTGCACGTCGGAACGGTCGTACGAGTGCCGTTGCACGGGCGCCGCGTCCGCGGGTGGGTGCTCGAGCTCGATGTCGAGCCCGCGACCGCGCTCGAGCGCGTGCTGTCTATCAATGTGGTCGTCTCCGCCGGACCGCCAGCCGAGATCGTCGAGCTGAGCACATGGGCTGCGTGGCGCTGGGCCGGGCCGCGGGTCGCGTTCCTCCGCACTGCTTCGCCTCCCAACGTGGTGAGCGACACCGCGACGCCCGAGCCCGACGCCGCGGTGTTTCCCCCACGCCCGGCACCGATCGACGTGCGCGATGGAAACCGTCGCGTCGTGCGGTGGCCACCCGCCAGCTCTCGCGTGGAGATGGTGCGCTCGCTCGTCGCGACGGAAGGCTCGACGATCGTGATCGCGCCCGACGCGAGGGAGGCGCACGTCCTGGACCAGGCACTCGCAGCGGAGGGACGTCACGTCGTGGTGTTGCAGGGCGACCAGCCCGCCGCAGAGCGCACTGCGATGTGGGACCAAGCGCGCCGCGGGGCGTGCGTCGTGCTCGGCGGACGAGTTGCCGCATTGGCCCCGGTTCCCGATCTCACCGCTGCGGTGGTGCTGGACGACCTCGACGAGGCACTTGAAGAAGAGCGTGCCCCTTCATGGCACGCGTTCGATCTCTTGGCCGAGCGCGCAAGTCGTGTCGGTGCGTGCTTCGACGTGCTGAGCCCGGCGCCGGGCGCGGGGGCTGTTGCTGCGGCGTCTTCGATCGCCGCGCCGGCTCGCAACGTAGAGCGCGACGGATGGTCGCCGCTCGAGATCGTCGATGTGCGAGACGAGGCACCAGGACATGCGCTGCTCTCGAGTCGATTGGCCGACGCGCTGCATCGAGCACTCGACGGTGGTGGGCGCGCGGTCTGCGTGCTGAACCGCCGGGGTCGTGCCCGCCTGCTGGTGTGCCGACAGTGTGGCGAGCTCGCGCGGTGCCCGCGATGCAAGGCCGCGGTCCAAGAGATGCCCGGTGGTCTCGAGTGCCCGCGGTGTGGCGAACGGAAGTTGGCGATCTGCGAGCACTGCGGTGCCGCCGGGTTGCGCCCTCGTCGGCTGGGGGTCGTGAAGGTCCGAGATCATCTGGCAGCGCTCGTCCCTCGAGCGCGCGTTGTCGCGGTGGAGTCCGGGAGCGCGCCCATGCCGGCGTTCGACGTCGCAATCGGCACCGAGGCGGTTCTCCATCGCGCGCCGCATGAGCCCGCGCGGCCTGTGCGGATGGTGGCGTTCCTCGACTTCGACCAGGAGCTGCTCGCGCCGCGGTACCGAGCCGAGGAGCAGGCGCTGTGGCTCCTCGTGCGAGCGAGCCGGCTCATCGGGGAGCGCAGGTCGAGCGGCGTGGTGCTCGTCCAGACGCGGATGCCTGAGCACCCGGTGGTACGTGCAGCCGCCGACGGTGACCCCGCCCCCGTGCTCGAGGTCGATCTCGCGCGTCGTCGGGCGCTCGGATACCCGCCCTTCGGCGGGCTCGCCGAGGTCAGCGGCCAGCGGGCGGCGGTCGACGCCGCGTGCGCGGAGCTGCAACGGCAGAACCCGCTCACCGTGCTGGGACCAGCGGACGGTCGAGCGCTGGTGCGCGCACATTCGGTCGAGGACCTCTGTGACGCGTTGGACGTTGCTGACCTGTCGGGCGCGCGCACACTTGGTCGTTTGCGCGTGGACGTCGACCCTCGCCGCGTCTGAGACCGAAACGATCAGACCCGACTGGTACCCTCGGTTTTGTGGGCACGTTCGAGATCCGGATGTTCGGCGACCCGGTGCTGCGTCAACGCGCGCCGGAGGTCACCGAGCTGGACGGCGATCTCGCGCGCCTGGTGGACACGATGATGGAGACGATGCACGAAGCGCAGGGCGTCGGGCTCGCAGCACCACAGGTCGGCGTCCAGAAGCGCCTGTACACCTATGACGTGGGCGAGGTCGCCGGCGTGTTGGTGAATCCGGAGATCGTCGAGTCGAGTGGCGAGTGGGTCTACGACGAGGGATGCCTCTCCGTGCCCGGCCTCTCCTTCGAGATCGTGCGTCCGAAAGTGGTGACGGCGCGCGGCATCGATCTCGACGGCAACGAAGTTGTCATCGAGGGCGACGAGCTCATGGGCCGCCTGATCCAGCACGAGATTGACCACCTCGACGGTGTGCTCCTCCTCGATCGGCTCGAAGCCGACGCGCGCAAGGCCGCGCTACGCGAGCTTCGCCAGCGCGCGCTCGACGGAACCATCGCCGCGACGACCGACCGGGACGGCGGCCGCCGTCTCTGAGCAGCGGGCGCCAGAGGGCGCGATGCGCCTCGTGTTCTTCGGCACACCCGAAGAAGGCGCAGTTGTGCTCGAAGCGCTGGTGGGCGCAGGGCTCGACGTCGTATTGGTCGTCACTCGACCGGACAAGCGGCGCGCGCGTCGCGGACAACCCGAGCCGAGCCCCGTGCGGATCGCCGCGGACCGCCTGGGCCTCCAGGTCCGCACACCGGAGAAGGCCGCCGAAGTGGCCGATGAGCTGCGAAACTCAGGCGCCACGCTCGGCGTCGTTGTCGCGTACGGTCAGATCCTTCCGCTCTCGGTCCTGGAGGCGCTGCCGCTCGGGCTGGTGAACTTGCACTTCTCGCTGCTGCCGCGCTGGAGGGGGGCCGCGCCCGTCGAACGCGCCATCCTCGCGGGCGACGCGGAGACCGGGGTCTGCCTCATGCGGCTCGAAGAAGGGCTGGACACGGGTGCGGTGTTCGCGTGTGTCCGCACACCGATCCTGGACGACGAGACCGCAGGCGAGCTTCGCGCGCGCCTCGTCGATCTCGGTGTCGACCTCGTGGTCACAACGCTCCCCGAAACGGTCACGACGGTCCCTGAGCCGCAGCAGGGCGAACCGACCTACGCCGACAAGCTGGACGTCGGTGAATTTCACTTGGATCCAAGCCGACCGGCTGACGAGCTCCACCGCATCGTGCGCGCCGGGAACCCGCGTCCGGGCGCATGGATGCACGTCGGCGGGCGCAGGTTGAAGGTGCTTCGGGCGACCTGCGAGCCAGGCACCGGTGACGCCCCCGGCACGATTGACGAGGAGGCGCGGCTCGCGACGGTGGACGGCGTGCTCGTGCTCGAAGAGATGCAGCCGGAAGGCGGTCGTGTGATGTCGGGCTCCGAGTGGCGCCGGGGCCTCTCGCGGCCGGATGTGAGCGTCGACGAACCGTGAGCATTGCCAGCGCACGCGACGTCGCGTGTCAGGCGCTCGTGCGCATCGAGGACGGCGCGTATTCACACGTCGTGTTGCCGACGATCCTGCGAGCGTCGGGCCTGGAGGCCCGCGACCGCGCTTTTGTCACCGACATCGTGTACGGGACCGTTCGGGGCCAGCGTCGACTTGATCACATGCTGACGCCCCACGGACGACGTCCGCTCGGATCACTGGACGCCGAGGTCCGAGCCGCGTTGCGGATCGGAGCGCACCAGCTCGCGAACGGCGTCCCGCCGCATGCCGCGGTAGCCGCAACCGTGGATGCTGCGCCGCCACGTGCGCGCGGCTATGTCAACGCAGTGTTGCGCTCGCTCTCACGGGCCGGACCGCCCTGGCCGGATCCGACGAGCGAAGCCGTCGCGTTGTCGTACCCCGATTGGGTGCTGCAGCGGCTCGCCGAAGATCTGGGAGATGCTGATGCGCGGGCCGCGCTCCTCGCGTGCAACGAGCCGCCCGCGGTAGCGCTGCGCCCGCAGATGCTCCTCACCACCAGCGACGCCCTCGAGGCGGAGCTCCGCGCCGGCGGCGCGCAGGTCGAACGGGGCCGACTCGTCGACGATGCGCTCGTCGTGCGCGGCGCGGGCGATCTCGCCGCGCACCCCGCACTCGCCGAGGGACGTGCGACGCCTCAGGATCAGGCGAGCCAAGCGGTCATCCGCTACGCAGATCCGACGCCCGGCGCCCGGGTCCTCGACGTCGCGTCAGCACCGGGTGGCAAGGCCACCGCGACGGCGGAGCGAGTGGGCCCCGACGGGCTCGTGGTTGCGCTCGACCTCGACGCGGGGCGGCTGCGCCTCGTGCGCGAGGCCGCGACACGCCTTCGACTCTCCAATGTCTCGACCGCCCGGGCCGATGCGCGGCGGCTCCCGACCCGCCTCGGCGCGTTCGATCTCGTGGTCGTCGACGCCCCGTGCAGTGGGTTGGGTGCGCTGCGACGCCGCCCCGACCTTCGCTGGCGTGTCGATCCGAGCATGCTCGAACCGCTGGCCGACCTCCAGGTGGCACTCGTCCGCGAAGCAGCCGGTGCAGTGAGGCCGGGCGGAACACTCCTGTATTCGGTGTGCACTCCCACGCAGGTCGAGACGGTGGGGGTCGCGGCGCGCGTGATCGAGCAGCTGCCCGGGTTCACGCCGCTTGCACCACCGCCCGGGTGGCGTCCGCACGGGCCCGGCGGGCTGGTTCTCCCGCAGGACTTCGGCACCGACGGCATGTTCATCCTCGCCCTGCGATGCGGTCGGTAACCAACGTTCCGCTCTTGGCGCTCTGCGCCGAGCCGCTCGGGCTCCGGCTTCCTGCATCGCAGGGTGCCTGCGATGCGGTCGGTAACCTCGGGGACCCATGGTCACGCGCAAGGTTGCACCATCGATCCTGTCGGCCGACTTCTCGCGCCTCTCGGAGGACATCGAGCGCGTCGCATCCGAAGCCGACCTGCTGCACGTCGACGTGATGGACGGGCACTTCGTGCCCAACCTGACGATCGGTCCTCCGGTGGTGGCCTCGCTCCGAGCTCGCACTGAGCTCTTCCTCGACTGCCATCTGATGGTGGACAACCCCGGCGTGCTCCTCGCTGACTTCGCCGCGGCCGGCGCGAACCGGTGCATCGTGCACATCGAGCTCGGTGATCCGCGCCCGTTGTTCGCAGAGCTCCGCGAGCTCGAGCTCGGAGTCGGTCTCACGTTGAACCCCGACACCCCGGTCGACACGGTGCTCCCGTTCCTCGCCGAGATCGATCTGCTCCTCGTGATGAGCGTGAACCCAGGCTGGGGCGGACAGTCGTTCATCCCCGAGGTCCTCGACAAGGTGAGAGCGGCACGACGCGTCATCGACGAGCGCGCGCTGCCGGTGGAGATCGAGATCGACGGCGGCATCCAGGAGCAGACCGCGCGCCTGGCGGCAGATGCCGGCGTCGACATCCTCGTCGCTGGCAGCGCCATCTTCCATGCCGACGATCCACTCGACGCGGCGCGGCGCATTCGCGCGGCCGCGTGGCCGTCGGCGGCCTGAGCCGCGTGGCCGGCGCGCTCGCGGCGAAGGTCCTCACGGTCTCCGACGGTGTTGCCGAGGGCTCGCGGGATGATCGATCCGGCGTGGCCCTCGTCGAGCACCTGGTTGCGGCCGGGTTCGGCGTGGAGCAGCACCGGGTGTGCGCCGACGGCGTCGACTCCGTCGCCGAGGCGATTCGAGCGCTCGCGACTGGCTTCTCGGGCCTGATCGTCACGACCGGCGGCACCGGGTTCGGACCGCGTGACCTCACGCCCGAGGGCACGCGTCTCGTGCTCGAGCGAGAAGCGCCGGGGCTGGCGGAGGCCATGCGCATCGCGAGCAACGCGCAAGGCCGCACGTTCGGCCTGTTGTCGAGGGGGGTCTGCGGCACGCTCGGCGAGGCCCTCGTCTGCAACCTGCCTGGGTCTGCCTCTGGTGCGGTGGAGTGCCTCGAAGCGGTCCTGCCCGCCGTGCCACACGCCCTCGAGCTCCTCGCCGGCGCCCGCCCCCACTGAGACGTAGCGGAGCCGTGCTCGGACGAGCGGGACGGCGCCGCGAAGTCGACCACGAGAGGTGATCCGGAGAGAACTAGAACACGTTCCATTTTCCGTCGGAACGCGGTAGGATACGGGCGACAACTCAAGCGATGCCCTCGGGGTTTGGGTGCAAGTCCCGACCCGGCGGTAGCCGCCCGGCCACTGGGTCGAGCGGGAGCCCGCGAGCCCACGGCTGCCAACCGTGCGGTTGACCCGGTAGCGGTGTGAGCCGCGAAGCCGGGGCCGACGGTGAGAGTCCGGATGGGAGAGGGTTCGGCGGCGCGGCTCACACCGCGCGCTGCCGCGCCGTGCCCCGTGGGCGGGAAGGGACCGACCCGTGGCAGAGGTGAGCAGCGAGCCGTGGCCCGAGCGGCCCGGCGCAGGCGGCGGCTTTGCCGACCGCCGGAGCACGGCGCCGGCGCTCGCGACGGCGACCAATGTGGGCGCGAAGCGCCGAGAGCGGACATGACGCTCGATGCCGAGCTGATGGCCCGAGCCACAGCGTTGGGCGAACGCGGCCGTCGCAGTGCGCCTCCCAACCCGTGGGTTGGGTGCGTGCTGGCCAAGGACGGCACCGTGGTGGGCGAGGGGTTCCACGTCCGGCCGGGCGCGGCCCACGCCGAGGTTGCCGCACTGCGCGACGCCGGTGACCGCGCTCGGGGGGCGACTGCGTACACGACACTCGAACCGTGCGCGCACACGCACCGCACCGGTCCGTGCGCCGATGCGTTGATCGACGCCGGCGTCGAGCGGGTCGTCGCTGCGATCGAAGATCCCGACACGCAGGTCGCCGGTCGTGGCTTCGACCGCTTGCGAGGTGCCGGCGTCGACGTTGTCGTCGGGGTCCGAGCGCGCGAAGCGGCTCGCTCACTAGCGCCGTACCTTCACCATCGCCGCACTGGTCGTGCCTACTGCGTCGCGAAGGTGGCCATGACGCTCGACGGACGTATCGCTCCTGGCGATGGCACGCCGACCTGGGTCACCGGCGAAGCAAGCCGTCAGGACGCACACGAGCTGCGCGCCGACTCTCAAGCCGTGGTGATCGGCTCCGGGACCGCGCTCGCAGATCGACCAGCTCTGTCGGTGCGCGGCGTCGCGACATCCCCGATCGTCCCCTTGCGCGTGCTGCTCGACTCGCGGGGGAGAGTCCCGGCCGAAGGGTCGCTCTTCGACGCGACGATCGGCACCACGCTCGTGCTCACGAGCAAACACGCGAGCAGTGAGGCCGTCGACGCATGGCGTGCCGCGGGCGCAAAGGTCGACGTGGTCTCCGTGTCCGCTACGGGGGAGGGCCTCGATCTCGAGAGTGTGCTCGCGCTGTTGGGCACCCAGGACGTCCTGCAGGCGATGTTCGAAGGTGGAGCGAGGGTGCATGGCGCGCTCCAAGCACGCGGGTTGGTTGATCGCTTGGTCGCATACGTCGCGCCGTTCTTGCTCGGGACGAAGGGGCTTCCCGCGTTCGAGTGGGATGGTCCGGGAACGCTCGACGGAGCATCGCCGCTCAGCCTCCACTCGGTCACGCGGATCGAGGACGACGTCAAGCTCGACTACCGCCGTCCGGCTGAGGTCGCGTGATGTTCACCGGAATCGTGGAAGAGCTCGGGAGTGTCCGTGCGGCAACGCCGAACGAGGGTGGTGCGCGGCTGGAGATCTCATGCAAGGCCGTGCTATCCGACGCGCAGCTCGGAAGCTCGATCGCGGTCAACGGGTGCTGTCTGACGGTGGTGGCGATGGGCGATGACTGGTGGACGGCCGACGCGCAGCGAGAGTCGCTCGACCGAACCACGCTGGGCGGCCTCGAGGCAGGTGATCCCGTGAACCTCGAACGCCCGGTTCGCCTGTCTGGCCGCCTCGGTGGGCACCTCGTCCAAGGCCATGTCGACGCAGTCGGGACCGTGTCGGCGATCGACCCGGAGGACGACGGCTCCACGCGCTTGACCGTCACCGCCGGGGAAACGCTGCTGCGATACGTCGTCGAAAAGGGCTCGATCACGGTCGACGGCGTGAGTCTCACGGTCGCGAGCCTCGACGACAGCTCGTTCTCGGTCGCCCTGATCCCGCACACGCTGGCGGTGACGACGCTCGGGACGCGTCGGGCGGGCGACGGAGTGAACCTCGAAGTCGATGTGTTGGCCAAGTATGTGGAGCGCTTGCTCACGGGCCCGGTGCGGTCCGATTCCTAGAAGGAGCACGATGCCGTTCACGAAGATCGAGAACGCGATCGCTGCGGTCGGGCGAGGCGAGCTGGTGATCGTCGTCGACGATGCCGATCGCGAGAACGAGGGCGACCTGATCCTCGCGGCGGAGCGGATCACGTCTGAGGCCATGGCGTTCATGATCCGGCACACGAGTGGTGTGATCTGCATGCCGCTCGAGGGTGACCGGCTCGACGAGCTCCAGCTGCCGCTGATGGTCGCGAACAACACGGAGGTGCAGCGGACCGCGTTCACCGTCTCGGTGGACTCCCGCATCGGCACGACAACGGGCATCTCGGCCCCCGATCGCGCCGCGACGGTGAAGGCATTGCTCGACCCGGCCACGCGACCCGATGATCTTGCGCGCCCTGGTCACATCTTCCCGTTGCGCTACCGCGAGGGCGGCGTGCTCAAGCGCGCCGGTCACACCGAGGCCGCGGTCGACCTCGCCCGACTCGCTGGTTGCTATCCAGCCGGTGTGCTCGCAGAGGTGACGAACGACGACGGCACGATGGCCCGTCTGCCCGAGCTCGAGCGCTTCGCCGAGGAGCACGGCATCCAGCTCATCTCGATCGCCGATCTCATCCGGTATCGCCGCCACCGCGAGAAGCTCGTGCGTCGCGTCTCCGAAGCCCGCATCCCCACACGACATGGCGACTTCACCGGCTACGTGTTCCAGAGCCTCCTCGACGGTGTCGAGCACCTCGCGTTCGTGCGCGGCGAAGTGGCGGGGCAGGCCAACGTGCTCGTGCGAGTGCACTCCGAGTGCCTGACGGGTGACGTCTTCGGATCGATGCGCTGCGACTGCGGCGTGCAGCTCGACCTCGCGCTCGCGCGCGTTGCTGCCGAGGAGCAAGGGGTTGTCGTGTACCTCCGTGGACACGAAGGACGAGGCATCGGCCTCGGTCACAAGATGCGCGCCTACAGCCTCCAGGACGAAGGTCGCGACACCGTCGAGGCGAACGTCGAGCTCGGGTTTCCCCCCGACTCGCGTGAGTACGGCATTGGCTCGCAGATCCTCGTCGACCTCGGCATCTCGACGATGCGACTCATGACGAACAATCCCGCCAAGTACGGCGGCCTCGACGGCTACGGTCTCGAGATCGTCGAGCGCGTGCCGCTGCACGCCATGCCGAATGACGAGAACATCGCGTATCTCCGCACGAAGCAGGAGAAGCTCGGTCACCTGCTCGACCTCGGGAGCATGGGCGAGATCTGATGCGGCGCCAAACGGGCTAGGAGCGGGAGAGTGGGCGAGTACGAGGCCGGTGAGGCGGCCCTCGACGCGACTGGCATGCGCCTGGCGATCGTGGCCGGACGCTTCAACTCCCACGTGAGCCGTTTCCTCGTTGAGGGAGCGACGACCACGCTCACCCAGCTCGGTCTGCCGCCCGACGCGGTCCCGATCCACTGGGTTCCCGGCGCGTTCGAGATCCCGCTCGTCGCGAAGCGGCTCGCCGCGTCCGGGCGTTTGGATGCCGTGATATGCCTCGGTGCCGTGATCCGAGGAGACACTGCGCACTTCGAGTACGTCGCCGGACCGTGTGCCACGGGCGTCGCTCAGGCCGCGCTCGAGACCGGAGTGCCGGTGATCTTCGGTGTCCTGACGACCAACGATGAGCAGCAGGCACTCGATCGGGCCGGTGGTTGCGCCGGCAACAAGGGGGAACAGGCGGCACGGACCGCGGTCGAGATGGTCGGCTTGCTGCGCGCGATCGACGAGGGTGGGAGCACCTGATGCTGAACCTCGTGTTGCCGAAGGGCTCTCTCGAAGAGGCGACGCTGCGGCTCTTCGAAGACGCCGACCTTCCCGTGGTTCGCGGCTCCGACGTCGACTACCGAGCCTCGATCGAGGACCCGCGCGTGGCTTCGGTCCGCATCCTGCGCCCCCAGGAGATCCCCCGGTACGTCGCTGAGGGCCTGTTCGATCTCGGAATCACCGGGCGCGACTGGATCGAAGAGACCCAAGCCGACGTCGTGTCCCTCACCGAGCTCCACTACTCGAAGGCGACCGCGCGACCCATCCGCGTCGTCCTTGCAGTGGCCGCTGACTCGACCGCCACATCGGTGAAGGATCTTCCGCCGGGGGTGCGCGTGCACACGGAGTACCCCGAGCTCACCCGGCGGTACTTCTCTGATCGCAACATCGAAGCCCAGGTGTTCCTCTCGTACGGTGCCACCGAGGCCAAGATTCCGGACATCGCCGACGCGGTGGTCGAGATCACGGAGACAGGGCGCGCGCTGCGTGCCGCGGGCTTGCGGATCCTCGACACGATGCTGGTGTCCCACACCGAGCTCATCGCGACCCCCGCGGCACACGCTGATGAGGCCAAGCGAAACGCGATGGAACAGCTCCAGACGTTGCTCACCGGCGCGCTCGAGGCACGTGGTCGCGTCCTCATCAAGCTCAACGTCGACGGCGCGCAGCGCGACGCGGTCATCAGGCTGTTGCCGGCATTGAAGTCGCCCACCGTCTCCGAGCTGTTCGGAGAGGACGGGTACGCCGTCGAGACCGTCGTAGCCAAGACCGAGATCAACACGCTGATCCCGGCGCTGAAGCAAGCCGGCGCGACGGACATCATCGAGCTACCGATCTCGAAGATCGTGCACTGACCCAGATGATGCGCGGGAAGGTCGTCGAGCTCGACGAGCACTCGGGCCTGGGCGTCGTGGAGCCCGACGATGGTGGTCGGCTCGGCTTCCATTGCACGCAGATCGCGGACGGAAGCCGCACCATCAAGGTGGGGACGAAGGTTCGCTTCGACGTGATACCCGGCAACGGGGGCGTTTGGGAAGCGGGCGCGCTCGAACCGGTCGGTTAGGCCCGTACGGTGCCGGCCCTGCTCCGAGCCGGGCCGTGCTCACCACCGAGGTTGCACGCGGTGTTGATCAAGGCGACGTGGGTCATCGCCTGCGGGAAGTTGCCGAGCAGGCGCTCGGCGGTCGGGTCGTACTCCTCGGAGAGGAGGCCGACGTCGTTGCAGAGTCCCACCAGGCGTTCGAACAGGGCGTGGGCTTCGTCCATGCGCCCCATCAGCGCGAGGTTGTCGGCGAACCAGAAGGAGCACGGGAGGAACACCCCTTCTCCCGGCGGGAGGCCATCGGCCGTCTCGTCGCTCTTATAGCGCTCGACAAAGCCTTCGCGCATGAGCTCGCGCTCGATGGCGTCCACGGTCCCGACGACCCGGGCGTCATCTGCGGGGAGGAACCCCACCAGCGGGATCATCAGCAAGCTCGCGTCAAGAGTCTTCGAACCGAACGCCTGGACGAAGGAGTTCCGTTCGGCGTCGAAGCCCTGCGCGCACACCTCGGCATGCACTGCGTCACGCAGTGCTCTGCCCTTCTCGAGATCCCAATCGAGCCTCATCCCTTCGGCGGCCTTGACGGCGCGATCGAAGGCGACCCAGGCCATGACCTTCGAGTGCGTGAAATGCTGACGCGGACCGCGAACCTCCCAGATGCCTTCGTCAGGGGCGCGCCACCCGTCTTCGAGGAACTCGAGGATTGCCTGCTGCATCGGCCCGATGTCGGGGTCGGGAGGCACTCCGGCACAGAACGTCGCGTAGAACGCATCGGCGACCTCCCCGTACACATCGAGCTGGAACTGGAGTGTGGCCGCGTTGCCGGTGCGCACCGGTGCCGAGCTCTCGTACCCGGGAAGCCAGGGAAGCTCGAGCTCGGTCAGTCGTCGCTCACCGGCGGGTCCGTACATGATCTGGAACTGGTCTGGTGATCCGGCCACTGCTCGAACGAGCCAGTCGCGCCAGTGACGAGCCTCGTCCACATACCCGATGCTGAGCAGCGCGTACAGCGAGAAGGTGGCGTCCCGGAGCCAGCAGTACCGGTAGTCCCAGTTGCGGACGCCGCCGATCCACTCGGGCAATGACGTGGTTGGCGCGGCGATGATCCCGCCCGTGGGCGCGAACGTGAGCGCCTTGAGCGTGATCGCGGATCGGTTGACCAGATCGGCCCACTCACCCTGATAGGTGGAGCGCGCCGACCAGTCACGCCACCACGCGGTGGTCTCCGCGATGGCTCGCCGGGCGTCGACACCGTGCGGAACATCGTGGTGCGACGGGTACCACGTGAGCACGAACGAAATCGCATCGCCCTCGGCCACGATGAACTCGCCGCGGTGCTTCAGGTCGGCACCCTCGAGCTCCACTGGCGTGTGCAGCACGACGGCGTCGGGGCCGGCGATCGCCCGCACCAGGCCATCGCCGGCGCGGACCCACGGGATGGTCGAGCCGTAGTCAAAACGGACCACCAGCTCCGTCCGCATGGGCACCTTGCCGCGCACACCTTGGACCAACCGGACGACGTCGACGTGATCGTCGTGAATCGGCATGCAGTCGGTGACTCGTACCGTGCCCTCCGGCGTCTCGAACTCGGTCTCCAAGATGAGGGTCCCGTCGCGGTACCGGCGACGGGTGGCGCGTCCGCCCGACGCGGGAGCGATGAGCCAGCGGCCGTGATCACTCGTTCCCAGCAGCGCGGCGAAGCACGCCGGGGAGTCGAAGCGCGGCGCGCAGAGCCAGTCGATCGAGCCGTCGTCGCCGACGAGCGCGGCGGTCTGCGTGTCACCGATCAGCGCGTACTGCTCGATGCGCGAGGGCACGGGCTACTCGGTTCGGTCGCGTACCTGCACGAACGCCAGGCGCAGTTGCGCCAACGCGTCGCGGAGCGGATCGGCGTTCTCGCCGAGGCGGTCGCCCAGGTTCTCGACGATGCCGGCCATCGCGTCGATCGCGAGCCCGGCTTCATCGAGGTTGGGCGGCTCGTCACCATCGGGGGTGAGGTGGAGCACGGCGAGCTGCCAGAGGCCCACCGCGTGGTTGGCGATGATGTCGGTCACCGGCGTTGCGGCCAACTCCGCTCGCACGCGGCGCAGCTCTTCCGCGACGGCCGCATCATCGGGCGCGTCATCGGGGGCTGCCTCAGCGCGCGGCGGCGTCGCAGGTTCGGTTGCCTCGTGCTCGGCCTTCGGGACGTGGTCGCCGGAGGGTGTCCACAGACTGCTCACGCTGGTAGTCTCGCACCGGCGGTCCGACGCGACCGCCCCAACACCCATCCAGCGACATGTGGGAAGCGGGACGCGTGAGCGCCCCCACCCGGCCGGGGTTCGATCCCGTGCCCGGGTCCGATGTTGGCGGCCTCTCCCCGAGGAGTGGTCTGCCGATGGCGGATGCTTCCCGCATCCGCCATCTTTCGCGTCCGGGACGGTCCTGGGCCACGCACGAGTGACGAGGTGATCACATAGCTGCAGACGAGACCCGGATCAACGATCGAATCCGAGCCCGGGAGGTGCTGCTCATCGCCGAGGACGGCGAGCAGCTGGGAGTCAAGTCCCTTCCGGAGGCCCTGACGATCGCTCGAGAACGGGAGCTCGACCTTGTCGAGGTCGCGCCAAACGCGAGCCCACCGGTCTGCCGGATCATGGACTTCAAACGCCATGAGTACGAAGAGCAGCAGCGGCGCAAAGAGTCACGGCGCAAGTCCACGCAGGTGGTCATCAAGGAGATGAAGTTCCGGCCCAAGATCGACATCCACGACTACACGACCAAGATGCGACACGTGGAACGGTTCCTGGCCGAGGGCAACAAGGTGAAGCTGACGATCATGTTCCGCGGTCGCGAGATGGCACACCCCGAGCTCGGCTTGCGCATCCTCGAGCGCATCGCCGAAGAGGTGAGCAAGATCGCGATCGTCGAATCGGCGCCGCGACAAGACGGGCGCAACATGACGATGGTGCTGCACCCGGCCAAGGGTGGCCGGCGACCGAAGCCCCCGAAGGCCGAGGCACCCGAGGCCGGCGCCCCCGAAGCAACCGAAGCCCCCGAAGCAACCGAAGAAGCAGCTCCCGCAGAACCTGTCGCAGCAGCCGCCGAAGAGACCGGAGCAGCCTGATGCCCAAGCAGAAAACGCACCGAGGCGCGGCGAAGCGCTTCCGGATCACGGCGCGAGGAAAGGTGATGCGGCGCAAGGCGTTCCGCTCGCACCTCCTCGAGACGAAGTCGAGCCGTCGCACGCGCCGTCTCGATCGCCCCGCTGAGGTCACCGGGGGCGACAAGAAGCACGTCGAGCGACTCCTCGGGCGCAGGTAGCGCCGGGGCCGAAGCAACAAGAGGAGCGATCGTCATGGCACGCGGCAAGCGTTCCGTCCACAGCAAGAAGCGGCGCCGTGCGGTGCTCGAGAAGGCGGAGGGCTACTCGAGCTCGCGCAGCCGGCACCTGCGCAAGGCCAACGAGCAGGTCATGCACTCGGGCAACTACGCCTTCCGTGACCGCCGCGCCCGAAAGGGCGGTTTCCGTCGGTTGTGGATCGTGCGGATCAACGCCGCGTGTCGGGAGCACGACATCTCGTACTCGCGCTTCGTCGCCGGGTTGAAGGCGGCCGACATCGAGGTCGACCGCAAGATCCTGGCCGACCTCGCTGTACGCGATGTCGACGCGTTCGGCGCGCTGGTGGCCGCCGCGCGGCAGGCGCTCGAAGCCGCTTGACCGACGCGCTCGGGGCTCGTCACACGGAGGTCAAGCGACTCCGTGCCCTGCTGCGTGATTCCAAGACGCGTGATCTCGAAGGCGCCTTCGTGCTCGAGGGTCCTCGCGTCGTGGCCGCGGCGCTCGATCGCGGCGCGTCGCTCGAGGTCGTCTACCTGGGGCCGGGCGCGTCGACCGCCTTCGGTCCGCTCGTCGAGCGACTCGATGCTGCCGGTGTCCGGCGGGCCGACCTCAAAGAGGGCGTACTCGAGAAGGTCGGCCTCACCCGGACTCCCCAGCCGGTCCTGGCCGTCGCGACCGGAGGTCTGGCGTCCCTCGACTCCGTGAAGGGCCAGGGCATCGCGGTCGTGGCCGTCGACGTTGCTGATCCGGGCAACCTGGGAACGATTCTGCGCAGTGCCGAGGCCGCCGGAGCTGATGCGGTCATCGTGTGCGGGACCTCGGTCGATCCGCGCAATCCCAAGGTCGTGCGCTCGTCTGCGGGAGCATGCTTTGGGATGCCCGTGATCCACACCGACGACGCCATCGACGTGCTCGACCGTCTTCGCGGCAGCGGGCGCCGCCTGATCGGCACCGTGGCGCACGGGGGCGAGCCCTACGACTCGGTCGACTTGGTGAGCGCGTCGGCGCTCGTCGTGGGCAACGAGGCCCACGGTCTGGGGGAACAGCTTCGCGGCAAGCTCGACCACCTCGTGTCGATCCCGATGATCGAACCGGCGGAGTCGTTGAACGTGGCGATGGCTGCGACCGTTGTGCTCTTCGACGCGGCGCGCCAGCGACGCCTCGCCCGGGCGCACCCATGAACCTCACCGAAGCGCAGACGGCGCTCGACACCGCGCTCGGCGAGGCACAGGTCGCCGTCCCGGCGGCGGCATCGCTGGAAGCGCTCGAAGAGCTGTCGCGTTCGTATCTCGGCCGTCGGTCACCCGCCGCCCAGGTCAACGAGGCGATCAAGGGCTTGTCGACCGAGGAGCGCCCGGCCGCGGGCCAAGCCGTCGGCGCCTATCGCCTTGCGGTCACCGAGCTCGTGGAGGCCCGCCGCGCGGCGTTGCAGGGCGTCGCGGCCGCTGACGCGGCACAACACGAACGCCTCGACCTCACGCTCGGCGGCCACGGCCGCCGACGCGGTCACTTGCACCTCGTAACCCAGATCCAACGCGAGCTCGAAGACATCTTCGTCGGCCTCGGGTACCGCGTCGCCGAGGGCCCGGAGGTCGAGGACGACTGGCACAACTTCGAGGCGCTCAACATCCCGCCCGCGCACCCGGCGCGCTCGATGCAGGACACGATCTACGTGCAGCTCGGCGCCGAGGAGCAGGTCCTGCTGCGCACACACACGTCGCCGGTACAGATCCGCACGATGGAGACCAATGACCCGCCGATCTACGTCGTGGCACCGGGGCGCACCTATCGCAACGAGACCCTCGACGCCCGGCACTCACCCGTCTTCCACCAGATCGAATGCCTCGCGGTCGACCACGACCTCACGATGGCCGATCTGTTCGGCACGATCGAGACGTTCGTCCGAGAGCTGTTCCATGACGAATCGGTGCGCACACGGTTCCGCTCAGACTTCTTCCCGTACACCGAGCCGTCCGCGGAGCTCGCGGTGAGCTGCGTGTTCTGCCATGGCGAAGGGTGCAGAGTCTGCTCGCACAGCGGCTGGATCGAGCTCGGCGGCTGCGGGATGGTGGACCCGAACGTCTTCGTGGCCGTCGGCTACGACTCGGAAGAGTGGCAGGGATTCGCGTTCGGCTTCGGCCTCGAGCGCCTCGCGATGATCCGCTACGGCATCGACGAGATCCGGACGTTCGTGGAGAACGACGTGCGCTTCCTGGCGCGGTACTGACGTGGTCAGCGCATGAGGCGAATGACCGCGGCGCAGGTACCCTGCGGCGCAATGAGCCGGGGCCCGAGCGGCCCGGCCCACGGGGCCGGGAGCGGGCAGTGAGAGCACCGCTGTCGTGGATCCAGGAGTTCGTCCCGCTCGACGCACCGGTCGACGACGTCGCCGCGGCGCTGAACCAGCTCGGGCTCGAAGTGGAGAGCGTCGAGGAGCCCGGCCGTGAGATCACCGGCGTGGTGGTGGCCGAAGTCCTCCAGGTGGTGTCCCACCCGAGCGCCGACAAGCTGACGCTCGTCGACGTCAACACCGGGAGTGGCGAAACCCGCGTCGTGTGCGGCGCCACGAACGTGGTCGTCGGCATGCACGTGCCGTATGCGCCGGCGGGGGCGACGTTGCCTGGCGGGTTCAAGCTGGAGCGTCGCAAGATCCGCGGCGAGACCTCCGACGGCATGCTGTGCTCGGCGCGAGAGCTCGGCCTCGGCGATGACCACGTGGGCATCCTCGGCCTCGACGCTGCGACCACGCCTGGCACTGACCTCCGAGAGGTGCTCGGTCTCGACGACGTGGTCTTCGACCTGGCGATCACGCCCAACCGACCAGATGCCATGTGCATCGTCGGCGTGGCGCGCGAGCTCTCCGCCCACTTCGGACTGCCGCTGACAGTTCCGGACGCCGACCCTTCTCGCGACTCGTCGTACTCAGGTGGCGTCTCGGTCACGATTGACGCCCCCGAACGTTGCCCGCGGTACGTGGGCTGGGCCGCAACGGTGAGGCCAGGGGCATCGCCAGCATGGATGCAACAGCGCCTCGTCAAGGCGGGGATGCGACCGATCAGCAACGTGGTCGACGTGACCAACTACGTGTTGCTCGAACGGAACCAACCCCTTCACGCGTTCGACCTCGCGCGCTTGCCCGGTCGCGGCGTGATCGTGCGCCTCGCGAAGAAGAAGGAATCGATCACCACGCTCGACGGCGTCGGTCGGGCCCTCACGACCGAGGACCTGTTGATCTGCGATGCGAAGTCGAAGCCGCAAGCGATCGCCGGGATCATGGGCGGCACGACGTCGGAAGTTGACGCGACCACGACCGAGATCCTGCTCGAGGCCGCGTACTTCGAGCGCATGGGCATCGCCCGCAGCTCCAAGCGCCTCAAGCTCCGCTCCGAGGCCAGCGCTCGATTCGAGCGGGGGATCGACCCCGACGCGGTCGCTGAAAGCGCCGCACGGGCGATGGAGCTCCTGGCCGCGGTCGCGGGAGCAACCGTGGCAAGCGACGCGGTCGACGAACACCCGGCACCATCCACCCGACCGCGCATCGCACTGCGGACGCGCAAGGTGAACCGCGTGCTCGGCACACGGCTCACCGACTCCGATGTGCTCAGCGCCCTTGCTCCGCTGGGCATCGACGTCGACGGTGCCGATGAGAAGATCGTCGCGACGCCACCGTCGTTCCGTCCCGACCTCGAGCGCGAGATCGACCTGGTCGAGGAGGTGGCTCGGCGGGTCGGCTTCGCGTCGATCGGGCGCACGGTTCCCAGGCCTCCCGATCAGATCGGGGGGTTGAGCCCCGCCCAGCGCGACCGGCGGGTTGCCGCCGACGCGCTTGTAGGCGCAGGTCTCTCCGAGGCCGTCACGTTGCCGTTGATCGCGCCGGGTGATCAGGAACGAGTCGGTGCACCGATCAACCGCGTGGTGATGGTGGCGAACCCATTGCGGGCCGAGGACTCGGCCTTGCGGACGCGCATCCTCCCCGGACTTCTGCGGTCGGTCGCGATGAACCACGCCCGCGGGAACGCCGACGTCGGACTCTTCGAGATCGGGCGCGTCTTCCTCGCGCCGTCCGACGGGTTGCAGCCGGACGAGCCGGTGCACGTAGCGGGCGTGCTTGCCGGAATGGTGCGGCGCACGCCCGTGGAGCCCGATCGCGCGGTTGACGTATACGACGCGGTGGACACGGTGGAGATCCTCTTGGACGCCTTGGAGATCGCCGACCATCGGCTCGTCCCGATGGCCGCGCCGGGGATGCACCTGACCCGTTCGGCTGCGGTCGAGGTCGAGGGACTCGTGGTCGGCGCAGTGGGAGAGATCGCGGGCGATGTGTGTGACGCCCTCGGGATCAGCGGGCCCGCCGTCGGCTTCGAGCTGGACCTCGACCGCGTGATCGGTGCGCCGCGCCGCGACAGGACCTTCGTGACACCGTCGCCCTACCCGTCGGCGACGATCGATCTTGCGTTCGTCGTTGGGGAAGAGGTGCCGGCGGCCAGCATCGCGGCGACCTTGCGCGCATCAGTTGGCGGCGTGGCCGAGGAGGTCGCGGTCTTCGACGAGTTCCAGTCCGATGCGCTCGGTCCCGGGCGGCGCAGCATCGCGTTCCGCATCCGGTACCGCGCCCCCGATCGAACCCTCGGCGACGCCGAGCTGGACGCGCTCCGCCAGCAAGCCATCGACGCCGTCACCCGAGAGCACGGAGCTGAGCTCCGCGGCTGAGCCGCGAAGGTTGCTGGCGGAGGTATTCACTCTAGTGTATAGTATGCAACATGGCGTATCGAGCTGCGGTGATCGGGGGATCGGGGTATACGGGGGCTGAGCTGCTCCGGCTGCTCGCTGGGCACCCTGAGGTCGAGGCCGTCCACGTCACGGCCGACAGCAATGCCGGGAGCACGGTCGCAGACCTCTTCCCGTCGCTCGCGCCGGCGTACCCGAACCTCGAGTTCGAGCCGTTGGTACCCGCGGCCGTGGAGGGTCTCGACCTCGCGTTCGTGGCGCTCCCGCACGGTGAGTCGCAGCGCGTGATGGCCGAGCTCACGGCGCGTGTACCGCATGTCGTGGATCTCGGCGCTGACTTCCGGCTGCCCGCGGATGTCTACGAGACCTGGTACGGCGAACCGCACGGCGCTCCCGGTCTGCTCAGCGAGTTCAGTTTCGGCTTGCCCGAGCTCTGGCGCGACGCGATGGGGTCGGCACCCCACGTCGCGGCCGCGGGCTGCTATCCGACGGCAGCGGCGCTCGCGCTCGCACCGCTGCTGGCGAGTGACCTCGTGCACGGTCAGGGACTCGTGGTCGATGCCGTGTCGGGAATGTCCGGCCGCGGTCGCGGCCTCTCTGCCGCCAGCTTGTACGCCGAAGCGAACGAGAACGCACAGGCGTACGGCTTGCTCACGCACCGCCACACGGGTGAGATCGAGTTCGCGCTCGGCCCCGTGTCCAACGGTCCGGTCCAGGTCGTGTTCACCCCGCACCTCGTGCCGATGACCCGCGGCATCCTCGCGACCTGTTACGCGCGTAAGACCGCGAGCGGCCTGACCACGGAAGCGCTGCTCGAGACCTACCGCGAGTTCTACGCCGACGAACCGTTCGTCGTGGTGTCGGAGTCGTCGCCCGCGACGAAGGCGACCACAGGATCCAACGCGTGTCACGTAACGGTTCGCGCTGACGAACGCACCAACACGGTGCTGGCGATCGCCGCCATCGACAACCTGGTGAAGGGGGCTTCGGGTCAAGCCATCCAGGGCGCCAATGTCGTGCTCGGGCTCCCGGAGGCCACCGGCCTTTCGGCGGTCGGGATCATGCCGTGAGCGTCACCGCAGCTCGCGGCTTCGACGCGTCGGGCATCGCGTGCGGCATCAAGCCATCCGGCGCGCCCGACTTGGCCGTCGTGGCGACGGCCGATCGCGCGTCGGTCACCGCCGCGGGCGTCTTCACGAGCAATCTCGCGTGCGCCGCGCCCGTCCAGATCAGCCGTCGTCATCTGGGCGACGGCCGCGCCGCGGCGGTGGTGCTCAGCTCGGGCAACGCCAACGCGGCGACGGGGGAGCAGGGGCGCCGGGACGCCCTGCGCATGTGCGAGCTCGCCGCTGCCGGCCTCGGTGTCGCGCCTGATGACGTGCTGGTGTGCTCCACCGGCTTGATCGGCATCCCGATGCCGATGAGCGCGGTCGAGGAGGGCGTCCCGACGGCAGTCGTCGAGCTGACATCCGGGCCCGCGGCCGGGATCGCCGCAGCCGAAGCCATCCTCACGACCGACACGGTGCGCAAGGAGGCAACGGCAAGCGGCCGCGCCGGCGACACCGCGTTCACGGTCGGCGGCATGGCCAAGGGCGCCGCCATGCTGGCACCGAGCATGGCCACGATGCTCTCGGTGCTCACCACCGATGTGGCGGCCGGGGCGACCGCCCTCCATCGAGCACTCCAGGTCGCCGTCGCCGGCACGTTCAACGCCCTCGTCGTCGACGCCTGCACGAGCACGAATGACACCGTGCTGGTGCTCGCCAACGGGAGCGCCGGGAATGCCCCGATCACCGAGAAGAGTCAGGACTTCGGAGGACTCGTCGACGCGCTGACATCGGTGTGCGACCAGCTCGCCCAGGTAATGGCGGGAGACGCAGAAGGGGCCACCAAGCTGGCGCGGATCGTCGTCAACGGCGCGGCGAACGACGAGGACGCTCGTCGCGCGGCGAGGTCCGTCGCGAGCAGTCAGCTCGTGCAGTGCTCGCTCTACGGGTGCGACCCGTACTGGGGCCGGGTGCTGTCCGAGCTCGGAACGAGCAGTGCCCGCTTCGACCCCGAGCAGGTCGAGATCGCCTACAACGGGATCACGGTCTGCCGCGACGGGATCGCAGCCGCGCACGATGAGTCGGCGCTGGCCAGAGCGATGGCCGGGCGCGACATCGAGATCGACTGTGACCTTCATGCGGGCTCAGGGCAGGCAGCGATGCGCTTCACCGACCTCACGCATGAATACATCGACGAGAACACGGGGACGTCATGAGTGTTGGAGTGACGAGCGTCCCGAAGGGCTGTGCCGGGTATCCCGGCGCAGAGCGAGTGGGACCATGAGTGTTGGAGTGACGAGCGTCCCGAAGGGCTGTGCCGGGTATCCCGGCGCA